>NZ_JAEQCX010000023.1:0-84247 GCF_020738035.1 Microcoleus sp. PH2017_28_MFU_U_A | reverse complement strand
AAGGCTTCTCGTCTACAACATCAGCAAAGAACTTACAGAATTGAGTTTCAAGCTACCACTGTAGTTTGGGCTAATTAAACTTTTGTCAGTCAATCAGCTTTGATAGAGGGTCAAAACTGCATCTATGCCGTCGAGGATGTTCGCTTCGATTGTTTCACCGCTAGAGTCGTGTCGGGCGTAGGTTTTTAGGGCAAACACGGCTTTGGCGGCACGATCGCTGGCGATGTTAATATCTCGGGTGCTGGCCTGCAAGCGCACAAAGGCCCGTACAGTTTTGAGAAATTGGTCGCTGTCGCTTTGTCGTAGAAGTGAGAATAAAGGTTCGAGGCGATCGTGAACTCCTAAGTCGAGGAGGATATTGGCTAATCCTTCAGATTTCTCAATGTTTTGGGCTGCGAGTTGGCTAGTAATTGTTTTTCTGAGTTGTCGGCGTTCGCGACCGGATACGATCGTGGTGTTGGTAATGGATCGTTGCAACAATTCCAAAAATTGTGTTTCTCGTTCTGGGGTAAGTTCGCGAAATAATGTGGGAAATTGGCTGAGGTTTTCGTTGAGAAAGTCGGTAATATAACTAACAGAAGAGCGAATTGCTCCTAACGGGGTGTTAATTTCGTGAGCAACTCCTGCTACGAGTTGACCTAATGCTGCCATTTTTTCCGATTGCACTAATTCATCTTGAGTTAGTTGGAGTTCGGTTAAGGTTTGGGATAGTTCGGCTGTGCGTTCGGCAACTTGTTCCTCTAATGTTCGATTGTAATCTTCGCGCAATTTTTCAGCTTGTTTGCGTTCGGTGATATCCTGGAAAGCTGCGATCGCATAACTTAGGTTTCCATCCGCATCGTAAATCGGCGTTCCTGCGCTTTCAATGGGAATAATTTTGTCTGGATGATGAATTTCCATATCCTCGCGACGCACGCTTTTTCCTTGCAACGCATTTAACAGGGGATCTGATTCTTGAGGATAAATGCGATCGCTACCAGCTTGGTAAATTTTGTATTGAATCTGAATTTGTTCGGCAACGGATGCTACCACACCTTGACCGAGAAGATGCTGTCCAGTTTGATTGGTGTAGTAGGGATTTCCGTGACTGTCGGTGACAAAAACACCAATGGGCATGGCATCGAGGAATTGCGATAGGCGACCTTCGCTTTCAGATAACGCTGAATTCAAGGCTTTCATCTCGGCATTCTTCTGTTTGAGTGTTTCTTCATTTTGGCGCAATGCGGCGGTGGCGCGATCGATCGCCAATTGCAACCGTGCCGGTTCGCTAGCTAAAATGAAGACACCGATGCTTCCCACAAGTGCGATCGTCATACCTCCTCCCCTCAACCAAATAGTAACTGGTGAATGGTCATACCATCCAGTTTTAGGAACGGCGGCCAACTGCCAAGAACCGTTCGGTAACGTGACGGAAAGAAAAACGGGTTTTTCCTGAAAAATTGCCCCATTGCCGAAAAAAACCTCACCTTTTTCCCCCAATCCATCTTTGCCACGCAGTACATATTTTAAGTTAGATGATTCTTGTAACAATCCGGCTTCTTCATAGATAGTTTCGGGATTGACCAAAATACTCGCGAGTCCCCAATATTCAGATTTTCCCTCTATTGATTTGACAAAAATAGGCGATCGGTTAATAAATGCAGTACCGCCTTGTACGAGTTTAACCGGGCCGGCAACAACCGATTTTTTTGAGGCAATAGTTCGATCGACAGCTTCTTTTTGGGTCGGCGTTGCTGCTAAGTTCAACCCGAAAGCTTTTTCGTTGCCTACAACCGGATAAATATGACTAATCGCCGATTTTTTGGCTAGGTTCGTACTCCGAATCCCTCGATACCTCTCCAACAGAGGAGAAGCAATAGCTGTAAATTCATCTTGGGTGAGTTCGGGACGGGTTGAAGCATGAGTGACTAAAGCTTCTACGAGAAGAAGTCTGGTGTTAATTGCCCCTTCCAAACGGGCTCGCACGGTACTCAGTTGATTGAGAGTATCTGCCTGTTGTTGTTCCTGAAATCGCTGAGTTTCGGAGCGATCGAGAATCATGGTAGCCGCCAGAATTGATAAGGCTGCGCTCGCAGCAGTTACAAAGGCTTTACCAGTATGTTTTTGAATTTTTCTCATACTATAGCAACCGCCACATCGGTGAGGGCATAAATAACTTCATGAATAGAGCCGATACCCGTACTGCATCAATGATTTGATTCGGGTTCTGCAACTGTCAACTGTCAACTGTCCACTTTCCACTGCTATAGATTGTCCGATATGACTCAATATAAGTTAAAAAAATGGTACGATAGTCCCAATGAATTCGGTAGGTTACAATCGGGAATTGCTAATTTTTAAGATACCCGAACTTAAGTAACACAAAAACTCCTTACAAGTAGCAAAGTTTCCAAAATTCAGATCGCTACTGCACCCTTTCGGGATCGCGATATTTAAAATAAGCTACAATTATGAGCAATAGTCCGGACAGTTTTTAGTTGTAGTCTGAAACCCTTGATTTTCCGTTGGCAACTCGATTACCGACTCCCCTTGAAACTTTGATGCTCTTCTTGGCGATCGAATACTGTCCGAAGGAGTGCATCTCACTTTTCAAGAGGGCGAAGCATGACCGCATATAAGTTATTAGTTATCATCTCATATTGATTTCGGTCATGCTTCGCCCCTACAAACATATTTGCCTTGCGCCAGATGCACCCGTCCGAAGTATTGGTGAGAAAAATTATCTGTATTGCTGTATTCTACAGCGACTTTATTGAGAATTGGCAGTAATTAGGATTTTTACCAACTGCTCTGGGAGCTTTGGTTTGAAGTTGTTTGAAGTGGTATTACACGATACTTTTCAGACATTTTATAGTTTTGCGACATCTGAAAACATTTCAAGCTTATCTCTATTAGCCGATCGCCCTTGATGGTCTTTTGCTTCTAATTTATTGGGTTGAGGGTTGGGGATATTTGAGCTAAAGCACCGAAATTCCCCAATTTGGTCAACCCTCCACCTTAATTCTGACAGCTTAATGACCGCTGATTACCATTTCAGCAGATTAAACTCTTCCATGTCTACGGTATTGCGGTTGCGGTAAATCGCCAAGACGATCGCCAAACCAACAGCAGCCTCAGCAGCCGCAACGGTTACTACAAAAACAGTAAATACTTGACCTTTAATCTGTACGGGGTCAAGATAGTTAGAAAAACCCATCAGATTGAGATTGACTGCATTCAGCATCAACTCGATCGACATTAATACCCGCACGGCGTTTCGGCTGGTAATTAAACCGTAAATGCCAATGCAGAAAAGTGCAGCAGCTAATAACAGGAAATACTGGAGTTGCAGTTGCATAATTTTTGGGAGTTGCTCTCAGTCTAAATTACTACAAAACAGGCAGATACAGAGGCTGCGAACAGAAACCAGGTTTCTCGCCTGACGAACAGATAGGTACGCAGTGCACACCCTACAATTACTTTGTTTCCGGTGAAGAAACATCACCGGCTGAAACTAATTCGCGGGGGCGTTCAGGCAAACTAAAAGCTGGTGTATCTGATTGCTTCATGGATAATTCATCCGGGAAGAAATCGCGGCGCGCCAACACAATTGCTCCTACCATTGCCATCAACAAAAATACCGATGCTAACTCGAAAGGTAGCAAATAGTCGGTGAAGAAGTGTTTGGCGATCGTCACGATCGAACTTTCGGCGGGTGCTCCCGTCGTTGTCACGATCGCCCAAGGAGTAGACACGACCATTGTACCCAACAGCGCAAACAAACCAGCACAAACGACTGCGGTTGCGACTTGACGCACCCAAGCGTTAGGAATTGTGCGGAACTCTTCTCGTTTGTTTACCAACATGATGGCAAACAAAATTAAGACGTTAACAGCGCCAACATAAATTAAGATTTGGGCTGCTGCTACAAAGTCAGCATTCAACAATAGGTACAAGCCGGCAATGCTGGTAAATACGCCACACAGCAGAAATGCTGAGTAAACGATGTTGGAGAACAGGACTACTCCTAATGCTCCTCCAATCATCATTACGGCGAGTATGCCAAATGAAACAATTTGAACCCCTTCGGCTAGATTCACAATATTTAATCCTTTGTTAATTGGGCATTGGCCATCGGTAATTGGGCATTGGTAATTGAGAATTGGTAATTGGCAATTGGTAATTGGCAATTGGTAATTGGTAGTTGGTAGTTGGTAATTTGTTGTTTGTTAGTTCCAATAACTTATTACCGATTCCCCATTCCCCATTCCCCATTCCCAATTACCGATTCCCCATTCCCCATTCCCATTACTTACTTTCCTGAATTTCCTCTGGGCGGAGACCTGCACGGCGATCGGTGTAGGAAACTTCATGAGGATCCATCACACCTTTCGGCAAATAAGCGAATTCGCGCAACGGTGTCACCATCGGATCGTCTGAAACCTTGTATGGTAAACGTCCGAGGGCCACGTTGTCATAATTCAATTCATGACGTTCGTAGGCGGCTAACTCGTATTCTTCTGTCATCGACAAACAATTAGTCGGACAATATTCTACACAGTTACCGCAGAAGATACACACCCCGAAATCGATACTGTAGTGCTTGAGTTGCTTCTTCTTAGTTTCTTTGTTAAATTCCCAATCTACAACAGGTAAGTTGATTGGACATACCCGAACGCAGACTTCGCAGGAGATGCACTTGTCAAATTCAAAGTGAATTCTGCCCCGAAAACGTTCGGAAGGAATTAGTTTCTCGTAAGGATACTGCACTGTAACTGGTCGGCGTCTCATGTGATCGAAGGTCACTGCTAGTCCTTGGCCGATATACTTAGCAGCTTGAACAGTCTCTTTGGCGTATTCGCCTACTTGATTGAGGAATTTTAGCATCGTTTTCTCTCTCTGTACTTGAGTTTTTGGTAATTGCTAATTCATAATAGGTAATGAGAGTTAACAGGTATTTTTATCCGGCAATCAGGAGACGGCAGTGCCGTTTCCCTACAGTTATATCCGGCAATCAGGAGACGGCAGTGCCGTTTCCCTACAGTTATATCCGGCAATCAGGAGACGGCAGTGCCGTTTCCCTACAGCTCCCTTTACCTATTATGAATTAACCGCCAAAAGCAAAGGGAAAGGCAAGTTTCAAAGCTGCGGTCAATAGCAAGTTAACTAGAGCAACCGGAAGCAAAAACTTCCATCCCAAATCTAGCAATTGGTCAATCCGAACTCGTGGCAGAGTCCAACGGAGCAGAACTGCCAAGAACAGGAAAAAGTAGGCTTTCAACAAGGTCATTGTAATGCCCAGCGTGCCGGTAATTACCTGTAACCAAGGAGTTGTTTCGCTCAATCCCAGGGCATTTGTGATGACTCCGACGGGAATCGGGCATTCCCAACCACCGAGGTACAAAACGGCTACTAGCAGGCAAGAAAGGACGAGGTTAACGTAGGAAGCGATGTAGTATAAGGCAAATTTCATGCCTGTATACTCAGTCTGATATCCTGCTACCAATTCTTCTTCTGCTTCGGGTAAGTCAAAGGGTAAACGTTCGCATTCGGCTAGTGCTGCAATCCAGAAAATCAGGAAACCTGCGGGTTGTCGCCAGACGTTCCAGCCGATGATGCCGTAGCCGGCTTGTTGGTGTACGATGTCGATCGTACTTAAGCTGTTGGACATCATCACAACTGCCAATACTGCCAAAGCTAGGGGAATTTCGTAGCTGAGGGATTGAGCAGCGGCTCTGAGTCCGCCGAGGAGAGCGTATTTGTTGTTAGAAGCATAGCCCGACATCAGCAAGCCGATCGGCTGAATGCTAGAAAGAGCAATCCAGAGAAATATCGCTGTCCCCATATCGGCGATGAGCATATGCTCTCCGAAGGGTACGATCAAGTAGGACAGAAACACTGGAATCACGACAATTACCGGGCCGAGCGTGAACAGCAGCGCGTCAGCTTTTGCCGGTACAATGTCTTCTTTGAATACCAACTTCATGCCGTCAGCAACGGGTGCTAGGACTCCCAGAGGGCCGAGGAATTCGGGGCCAATCCGCTGTTGAGCGGCGGCGGAAATTTTCCGCTCTAGCCAGACGCTAGTCAGTACACCGAATACAGCACCGACAACCATCAGCACCATTGGCAGTGGTAGCCAAAGCACGTGGGCGATGTCCGCCGGTAAGCCCAAATTCGTCAGGGCTTCTACAAAACTTCCTTGTAAGTCAATTCCTGGGTTCATGTTTCCAGCTTTTGAGCGATCGCCATATAATTTTTCACCCGTCCTTCGTAGGAGTAGGCTTAGAGAGCGGGGACTTTGTAAAGATTTTTAATGCTTTACCGCCTAATAGTATATCGCCGGACAGGCCCCAAGAACCGATGGATGAGGTGAAATTATAGTTATCTGATCCCCAAGCTTGACTAATGGGTTGCTAACTTATGGTTGAGGAATGAAGAGGAGACGGCAGTGCCCTGTCCCTACCATGATTAATTGTAGGGACACGGCACTGCCGTCTCGTCCGTTTATATCATTGCGATACTAATGAAATTGATATGATATCAATTCCGGTTACACCAGAATGATATAGAGTCCAGGGCAGTGCCGTCTCCCTACAATATTTGTCGGTAGGGACACGGCACTGCCGTCTCCTGATTTTGGCTACTAATAATTCCGATGCTACCGGATTTGATATCACTCCTTTGAGATATAGCCCAAACAAAAAGGGCAGAGAATTAATTCTCTGCCCTTTTTATGCTTTAAAGTAACTTTCAAATGGCTTAAACCATTGATTTTACGCTACCTTTTTTATGGAACTGGGCAGAATCGAACTGCCGTCCAAAATGGGTATTTACCTTCCGATCGTTCACAGGTTTATCCCCTCTGATCCTTGGGGCGGGAACCATCTTTATCCTAAATGGGAGGATTTTCTAGTGATTGCTTTCCCGGCTAGACGACTAGAAACGTTTAGCTAGGGCATCCGTTGGGGGTTGTTATGCTGCCTTTAACGGAGTTAAGCGGCATACACTCTGAACCAAGCTAGAGAAGTTTTTAGGCTACAGCTACGGCTTTGCGAGCGAAAGGAACGATGTTGTTCGCATTTACTATTTTTTTTGAGCCGATATTAACGAGAGTAGACTCCCTCTCGACCTGCATCACGGAGCAGCTTTCGCCACCCTGTCGAAACCATTACAGCCCCTCGTGTTCTCTAATCATAGCTAATATTTTGTATAACGTCAATCGATTTTGGATTTTAGATTTTAGATTTTGGATTGAAGATTTTGGATTTTGAATTGAGGATTGGGGATTTTGGATTGGGGATTGGGGATTGTTTGGCAAATAGTAGAGGCCGCACTACCAAGAAACCGGGTTTTTTAACCGAGACAGATTCAAAAAGGTACGTAGTTGCGCTTGAGCGCTGAAGCGCAACTACGTACCTAAAAAACCTTTAAGTATTGTGACACTTGCGATCGCCAACTGTGAGAATGAGCATTTTGGGCAAATATTTTCGTTAAAAAACCCGGTTTCTCTACACCGGTGGAAGATTTCTAATGCAAAGTTTTGTCCCAGACGCCGATGTAAATTCGATCGCGATTGTTGCGTTCGATCGTCCCTTTCAACGAACCTTTCTGAAAATTAAACCGATTGGTGCGACGTTGCTGCACGTCCCGGAACCCTTGCAAAATCTCCTTATCTGCGCCGCCCACCATGCCGTTTAACGCGGTTCGGACTACCAAATCGTCCACCGACTGGGCAAAAGAACCCTCTGTTTGCACGAGTTGTTCGGAATTGCGATCGTAAATATAGCCGAGAGTCACCCGGTTCGGCAGCAATTCATAAAGTGCGGTGCGAGTATTCGGCCAATAGCCGCGGGATTGAGAGTCTGTGGGATCTCCCAGTGCACTTACAATCTGACTTTCCGGCGTACCAACGGCAAACCCTGGGATAGTGGGAGTCTTCTGATAACCGGTTCCGGGTTTTTCGCTGGGTGGGGGCGATCGATCGGGCGGCAATTGCTTGTCAACCAGTTTTTCCGCTGGTGTGGGTTTCCCAGCCTCAGGTGTTGGAGTTGTTGTTGGTGCTGGAGTTGGGGCCGGAGTTGGAGTTGGCGCGGGAGTTGGAGTTGGAGTTCGAGTTGGAGTTGGCGCGGGAGTTTCAGCAGCAGGCGACGGAGTTTCTCGGCGAGGGGGAATTGGTGCGGGTGTGGGAGTGGGAATTGGTATGGGGCTGGTGCGTGCGTCTGGATCTGCGGGGGTGGAAGTGCGATCGTCCTTCGCCACCGGTGCCGGTTCCGAAGATTGTCCGTTGAAGAAAATCCTCGCAATCCCGACTAAACCACCGAATATAAGTGCGATCGTCACAAACCCCAAAATCAACCAAACCTTGCGGTTGCCGGAGCCATTCGTCACTACAGCAGGCGCTGTTCTCAGATTTGCCGGCGACTGAGGCCCGTGTCCCGGCATCACCGCCAGCGTCGGCCCGGTGTCCGACCCTGCACCCTGCCCGTGCAGCAGCGACAGCCACTCATCCACGCTAGCAGGGCGATTTTGAGCCTCTACCGTCATCCCCCGCATCACCGCTTGACTCACAGTCACACTTAAGTCAGGCCGCAAGTCGCGGGGTGAAGGCATCGGCTGGCTGGTTCGCAAAATGGCAGCCACGGGCACCCTGGCTGTGAGCAAAGTGTAAAGCGTCGCCGCTAGCCCGTAAACATCGGTAGCGGGCGTATATTTTCCTTGGGCGAAATACTGTTCTGGCGGTGCGTAACCGTCGGACACCATATTAGTGTGACTTTGAGTTGCGCCTGCTGTAAACTCGCGGGCAATGCCAAAATCGATCAGCACAACTTCCTGAGTACCTTGGCGCAACAGAATGTTTTGCGGTTTGATATCTCGATGCAGCAAACCTTTTTGATGAACTGCTTTCAAAGCAGCCCCAATTTGAGTGATGTAGAGAATTGCCAGATTTTCGGGGAGGGGATTGCTTGTACCGACTACATCGCCCAAATTCTGACCGGCTATGTAGTCCATTACCATGTAAGGCTGTCCGTCTTCGACAAAGAAGTCGCTGACGCGGACTATATTCGGATGGACGCAGGAAGCTAATCGCCTTGCTTCGTCTTGGAATTTGCGATCGAACTCGGCAAATTTGGGATCGCGCCGCAGAGATTCGTTGAGGGTTTTAATAACGACGGGCTGTCCTAAATAGCGGTGATTTGCTCTGAAGGTAATTCCAAAGCCGCCTCGCCCGAGTTCTTGTTCGAGGGTATATTTTCCGCCCTGTAAACTTTTGCCGATTAGTGCGTCCATAATATGTCTAGGCGATCGCATACCAGATAATATCGCTGATTATGGCACGTCTAGTGTGGTAGTTCATCGCTCCAAATGGCGATCGTACTCCTTCGGTATTAGTTAACTTGTTAGAAACATTACTCATAATGCGTCCACATCCGCAAAATTTTTACCGTATTCTCTGACTCAATCACCTCGTACACCAGACGGTGCTGAATGTTGATTCGCCTTGAATATGCGCCTTCCAAATCTCCCACCAATTTCTCGTAGGGTGGCGGATTCTGAAACGGATTGGTTTGAATGATGTCTAGTAACTCTTGCGCTTTGTCTCGTAAATTGCTAGAAGCGAGCTTTTTGGCATCTTTCTGTGCCTGTTTGGTATATACCAGATTCCAATTCACCACTCCAACTCCCTAGCGCAATCCTCGATCGGCGTTGCCATTCCTTCCCGAATCGATTCCCGCATCCCTGGCACTGACAGTAGATATAATGTTTCCTGTACCGATGCCCAATCAGATTCAGATAATAACACTGCATTGCTAGTCTGTCCTGCAATCACAATAGGTTGATGCGACTCACTCACCGAATCTATTAACTGCTGCAATTGCTGTTGAGCTTCATTGATTGGAATCATAATTTTCCACTCGTCTAAATACGCTTTTCTAGATGATGTTGGGTGGCTGCAGACACTGCTACAACTGCCCCAGAAACTTGTCGTAGTCTGCGTGTGAACCAACCCAAAACCAGATTGCAGTGTCTCCATCCAACTGACCAACTGCTCGATAGTTTTTGCTAATTCGGGCAGACTAGATTGGTAAGTCTGGATGCACCTTCTTGAAACGCAGGCTTGGATGACTTGGGTTTTCCTTGAATTGGCGATACGCCGAGCGTGTCTGCTGTTGAACTTGTTCGGGTAAATCAGCAAATAATCTGCGGAACTCGGTTGTAGTGCGTGACTTCACAATGTTTCTGGATCGAGTTCTTGGGTTTGACCTGCATGATACTCAGCCATTGCGGTGGCTGCGAGTTTAGCAAGAGCATCTGGGGAACGGGAGAATGCTCGATCCCAGCGCCTCTCGTCTTCAAGTTCTTCCAGAATCATTGAAGCGAGGGCATCTTGCTCGCTTGCAGACAAGGTTTTCAACTTGGCGATCGCACGTTCGAGTAACTCAGTCATGGCTACCACACTTTTACAATTAAAATGGCGTCCTCTCCATTATCCATTGTTTCAGGCAGGTTGAGGGTAGCTCGAACAAATGGCAGGCTAATTATCATTATTAATAACTACGAAGGTTCAATCATCAAGGTTGGTAAATGTCGGTGCTAAGGCCCGTGAAAGCCGAGCTTGCCAATCCTTTGCCTCCCCTTCAACCCCAGGATACTCTAGCTTAAAGTTGTCCCAATCTAGATATGCTGAACACGGTGATTCTGTCCAAGGCCATCCAGATTTCCAAGAAAAGTTTGGTTTCACTGCCGCCTGATTCTTCCAATCTTCACTTGAATGAAGAACTTTATAAAGAATGTCAAAAGACAATGAAGTTTGCTCCGCTAAGAGTGTTGCATCATACAAATCTTTGCCTTGTGGATAAGTATCGGTTTCTAACCAAAGCAATTTCCATGCCAATGACAGTTCTTTAGAAGCTGCCCACACTAACCTATTTTCACCAATTGAGGAAGGGATATAGACCTGAATTGGATCGCACAATAGTTCTTCATTAAAAACCACATCCATATGCAAATCTCCTGAAGGAAAGCCGTCTGCTTTCCAAGGAAAAATAATGCGCCTACCTGATGCACGTTCATAAGTCCAAATCTCAGTTAGGGAGATTTTGTCCACGTCAATAATCGCATTACCTACATGAGGATGAGCTGAAACTATCTGAATTAATCCATTGAACAATTCTCTAGATAAAGGGGAATTGACGCTAATATCGTGAGGTATAAAAACCCAGTCTATATCACCGGGTTCTCTCGCCACATCTCCTAACCATGCTTTCAGTAATAAACTACCTCGTAAGACAAGGCGATCTTTCCAGATTGAACAACTAATAATTTGCAGCAGATAATCCATCACTTGCCGACGAATATTCAGCCATTGAGTTCTAATTTCTGGATCTTCAAATATTGGCTCTCCCAGACGAAATGCTCCCCGAAGATGCTTCTGGGGAATTAGTGCAGGCTCGAAAACTGTTGGTCGTTCAATTTTCTGACCTTGTTCTGAAACAATGATGTATGTCTTCGGATCGTATTTCATTAATCCTCCTTTATATTATGCTTGATAGTTATTAATGTAAAATTGGTGATTCTTTCCCTATTATACATCCTCTCCTCCGATTTTATATTCTGCTTGATAATTATCCGTGTAAAATTGGTGATTCTTTCCCTATTATTCGTGCTATCCTCGGATTTTATATTCTGCTTGATAATTATCCGTGTAAAATTGGTGATTCTTTCCCTTGAATCCAACCTGCGTCAAGGTCAAGATTACTATCATAGACAACAAATTCTGCTTCGACATCGATCGCTAAATATCTCAAAGTAGCGATCGCTTTTAAGAGAGTGTGAAGTTGTTGTTGAGCTTCAACACGACCAACGGAGATACAACGCTGAGTGACAAATCGCTCGTGATATTGGTCACTCCGAGTCTGGAAGAGATTACGAGAGAGATGAGCAGAATGTCTTTCGGCCAGGTCAATCAGAGGCAGAATATCAGTAGAAGGTTCAAGCAACAGTTTGATATGATGCTCAAAGTAGCGATCGCATGGATGGTTTAGTGCTTCGGCATTAGACTGCGGAACACTCTGGTTCCACTGTGGCACCTCAATTTTGATGCGTGTCACCGTGAAGCCTTCAGCATTTAGAGATTGGCTTGAATCAAATGCCGTCTTTAACTCGTTTGTCAGGCTACCTTGCCCATGCCGGGTCAACATTAGTTGAGATACAGTAACCCCACGGTCTAGAACTATATGGAGAAGTTTTAGACCATGATTAATGCCCCATTGTTCAAGCGCCTCTACTCTGTCCAAGTCCTTGAGGCCAACGGTAAGGTGAGTTTCAAATTTTCCAGTGAATTCCATGAACTCTTCCTAATAGGTCGGCTCGCCAAAACCGCAGTACAATACACTAATTCAAAAACGCCTTTCTCGGAACCCTTGCCAGTTGGTACGCGCCGCGACTGTCCAATAGTTGATATTGATTTGGCTGCAATCCGAATTCCACAAACTTGTGTGGATATCCCAGCACGAGAATCATCGGAGAAGTGTTGTTGTTGGATTGCTCAATGTAGTCTTTCGCGCCCCTGGGAAGTCGGTAGAAAGTCACCGGATCTTGGGTGTAAAAAACTAGACTCGGTTTCCAGAAACCAATCATCATCAACTCTTCTCCCGGCAGTTTTTGTTGGACAACAACCTTCGCTAACTCTCTTAGAGGTAACTGGCGGTTGAGATCGACCAAATTGTAGGCGGGAGTCAGACCAAAAATGATAAATGCGACTAATCCGATGAAGTTAGCTACCAAAATCCAGCGTTGTTGACGTTTCCAGAGTAAAAGTGCGATCGCCCCAGCCGCCGTTATCCAAATTGCACCGCCAACCATCAGCAATCCCGACTGCTGAATTGCTTGCGGAAAATTGGGCATTGCCGGGTCATCTCCCAGCCAGTGGTAGCAGTAGAAAGTTGCTCCGGCTAGAATCAATAAAAATACGACATTAACAATGTATGTAACTAACAGTCCTCGCGGTAAAGAATTTGGTTTTTTCTCTAACTTTCCCGGTCTGTTTTGTGGTTGCTTGCCTGCAATAATATCGCTCCACAGCAGCGTTACCAAAATGGCTGTGGCGGGCAGTAAAGGCAATACATAACTGGGCAATTTTGTCACGGAGATTGTGAAAAATCCAAAGATGCAGCCGAACCAAAATAGGGCAAATAAACTTAATTGTGCCGATCGCGCTTGACGGCGCCAGTAACTGCGCTGCCAAAAACGGGTACGCGCGATCGCCACCGGCAAATAAATCGACCAAGGCGCAAAACCGACGAGCACTACAAAAAAGTAAAAATACCAAGGCGCCGAGTGCTTGTTGACTACTCCAGTAAAACGCTGGAAATTGTGATAGCCGAAAAAACTGTCAATATAAGTTTCACCGTTGGCTAAAGTAACGAGAATAAACCAAGGTAGGGCGATCGCCAAAATAATCAAGATTCCCGACAGCGGACGCATTTCGCGCCAAAGTTGCCGAAAATTTCCCAAATACAGCCCGAAGCTACCAATAATCATCGCTGGGATGACAATTCCCACAGGCCCCTTAGCCAGAATTGCTAAGGCAATTAGTACGTAACAAGTCAAATACCATTTATTGGGAAATCGCCCAGCAGAAATGGTGGAAAGTTCTGCTTTTTCTCTCTGTTCTTCTAGCGTGTAACCGAGAAAAAATGCCAAAAGTGACGAACAAATACAGGCAACTAATAGCATATCAGAAACGCCAGTCCGCCCCCAGGCAATAGTTTGGGGATTTAAAGCTATTAATGCCGCACCAATCCAAGGAGTAGAAAGAAAGAGGGGGAGATTGGGAGATTGGGAGAATTTTGCTTCTTCCTCATTCACTCTTCCTTCTTCCTCATTGACTCTTCCTTCTTCCTTCTTCCTTCTTCCTTCTGTTTTCGATAGAGTGTAGAATCCGAGGCAAGTCAGGGCGATCGCACAAAAAGCCGACGGAAGGCGCACAGCCCACTCGTTAACGCCCAGAGTGTGGTAAGCCACCGCCATCAGCCAGTAAATCAACGGCGGCTTGTCAAACCTGGTTTCGCTGTTGAAATAAGGAGTGATCCAATCCCCTGTCACCGTCATTTGACGGGCGGCTTCAGCAAACAGCGGTTCGGTTTCGTCAACTAAGCCGATGTTGCCTAAATTCCACAAGAAAGCTACCCAGGCGATCGCGCACAGCCACAACACCGATAGCAACAAAGGTACCATCGGCCGATGCCTGTAATATTCTGACAAATTTTTAATAACTTCCTTCACCCAAACTTCCTGCGATTTTAGATTTAAAATTTTAACTCGCATAGAAGTCTACCGAAAAATTGCCTTCTCGAAACTGGGAATTCGATCTAATCCGGTTCAATTCAAATCTTGCAGCGTTCTCAAGAACAGGCAAGATGCCTGTTCCACAAGACATCAAGCTTCTTGTGGGGTGTCGGGCCCGCTCTTGAAAAACGCAATATCTCAGGTTCAATTCAAATCTTGCACCGTTCTCAACAAAACCGCAGAAACCGGGTTTCTCAATCAAAATCTCAGCCCGCAGCTAAGCTTTCACTGCTGCAAAGTTAATTGCCATTCTTCGGCTTTGGGATTCCAAGCGGGCGAGGCTGTCTCCCCGGCGACGTAAGGCCCCCAGTAGCGGCGGGAACCATCCTGAGCAAAAACCACCAGAATGTCTCCCTGTTTGACTTTTAACTTGCCCTCCGGCAGCGATAGCATCAGTCCCTTACCACCACCTTCCCCCGGCGCAAAATCCCAGTGGGCCGGTTTTCCGTAGGATTTCTCGGTTTGCCGTTTCGACAGCAAGGCCACTCGCACTGGGTGTTCGCTGCGGTTGCTGACTCGCAAACTGCCGGCAGCTTTGCCATTGACAGGGATTGAGGAATTGCTTTCTTCCTCTGCTTCTGGGGGTAACTCGGGTTTGGGCTTGCTAGCGGTGTCTGCGGCACCTGTCGCGACTCTCGAAACCGGGGGTGTTGGGGGGAGTGCGGTGGCTGCTGAGGGCAAATCGCTCGATCGAGTTGCACCGTTGGAGATGGTGATTTCAAAACGTCCGAGAAACATTCCTGTAAATAGAACGATCGCCATTCCAATTAATATCTGGTAATTTTGAAGTTTCATAAATTTTATGCTTAAAGGATAGACTGCACCCCTGCAATTAGTCCTACCAATCTTGAATGTAGAATCCGGGGCTACTGTGCCACAAGATACAGCTACACTTAATTACTTGACGGTTCGGGGCTATAAAGCTCCAGATCGCTCAATACCATTTTAGATGTTAAATTTGAGACTTGACATTGCCGGATACTGATCCGGTAAGGATTTGGGGTTGTTCGCGATCGGCATTTTTTAACCCCGCTCAAAAACAGCTACAAGCCCCGATACTCTTGAGGATCTAGCCAAAAACTTGAGACTCCTGTTCAATCTCCCAGCAGATTCAATCCTGCAAGTAAATCTAAAATCTAAAATCTAAAATCTAAAATCGACTGACTCATCCGCATAACTTTTAACTTTTATGCAGAATACCCGAATTAACAGATTGATTGATGTTCTGGGCGAGCAATTTGCACGCTGGGCTAGCAATCCTTGGCGGCGGATTTCGCTGCTGGTAATTAGCCTGCTGTTCGGCAATTTTTTGGGAACTGCTCTTTCGACGATCGCCGGACAAGCCGCTAATTGGGATATTATCGTAGCCGGGATGTTGGTGTTGTTCGCCGAGTTGGCGAACCGACTGGTTTACAGCAGCAGGCGGCTGGTGGCTGGTGCTTTGTGGGTGGAAATGCTCAATGCTCTAAAAATTGGCGTGACTTACAATTTATTTGTAGAAGCTTTCAAACTTGGCTCTTAAAAAATGGTAAAATATTTGTCGCTTGCAGATATTATTTGCCTAAAACTAGCCTCCCCTTAGAAAGTTTTGATACAAGTTTAAAAAAATAATTCCAGTCCGCGCGGCCTCCCAACTCATACAGAATTTTTGAATTAGACCTCTTGCACAATAGCTAGGAACGGGCAAGATGCCCGTTCCACAATTTTTTTTTCTGTGGAATGGGCATCTTGCCCGTTCCAAAATGTGATTAAAACGACTTTTGTAAGATATCTATTATTAAATCATATCGTGTCTGATCGATTAATCGCAGTAAAATTAGTTCGTAGTGCGGACTTTAGTCCGCAGCGTGAAAGCGGACTGAAGTCCGCACTACAAACAGTAAAATTAGTTCGTAGTGCGGACTGAAGTCCGCAGCGTTAGAGCGGACTGAAGTCCGCACTACAAACCATTTTTGTTATGGTAATCGACTCGATATAATATCATCCCATTATCCAATCCTAAAATCTACAATGGTTGGCTCGACTTTAACGCCTGTTGAAATTTTACACCGCTGGCGATCGGGCGATCGCCCGATCGCTCCCGATTTCGATCGCCTCGCCTGTTGGGAACTTGCCGACGATCTGCGATCGCGCGCTTTTAACATTACTCCTGACAACGCAGCCGATGTTGTCCGCCACAAAACCGATTTATTCCTGTCTGTACTCGATCGACTGCATACTTTCCCCGTCAAGTCAAGTGTTTTTCTAGAAAGTTTGTGGAATCTGTGGCTGCCACTGGCGATGCAATTATCGACTGAAAAACAAAGTTTAAACCGGACTTTAATTCAAGGAATTTTAGGAGTCCAAGGAACGGGAAAAACTACTTTATGCCAAGTTTTGAGGCTGATGCTGGGAAAATTGGGATATTCCACAGTCAGCCTTTCTTTAGACGATCTTTACAAGACTTATGCCGATCGCCAAAATCTCCAACAAGCTGACCCGCGTTTAATTTGGCGCGGCCCCCCCGGCACTCACGATATTGACTTGGGAATCTCCGTTTTAGACAAGTTACGCGCTTCTCACACGGGGGAATTAGCAGCATTTGACAGTCAAAAAATAGAAATTCCCCGGTTTGAAAAATCAGCCTGGGGAGGTGCGGGCGATCGAAGTCAATCAGAACTTATTTCCGGTGCGGATATTGTACTGTTTGAAGGTTGGTTTGTCGGCGTAAATCCAGTCGCCGATCGCAAATTGAACGAGTTTTTGGCGGCGGCGCCGTTTCCGATTTCCACAGAGGGCGACTGTCAGTTTGCGCGCGATATGAATGCGAAGCTGCACGACTATTTGCCACTGTGGAACCGATTAGATCGGTTGATGGTTTTGTATCCCCGAGATTATCGCCTTTCTCAAGTGTGGCGCAATCAGGCGGAACGGGAAATGATGGCTGCGGGGAAGTCGGGAATGTCAGAGTCGGAAATTAATCGGTTTGTGGAATATTTCTGGAAAGCACTGCATCCTGAGTTATATATTCAGTCGATGCTTGAGGGCGATGGCGTGGATTTGGTGGTGGAAATTTTGCCCGATCGCGCGATCGGCAAGATTTGTCGTGCGATCGACTTGATACATTAGCAATACCAATTTTAAACAAATTAGGTACGTAGTTGCGCTTCAGCGCTCTTAGCAAATATCAGCAAAGAGCGCTGAAGCGCAACTACGTACCTTAGAGGGCTAAATTTAAGTCTCGATTCTAAATTAACTGCCGGGAGTACCCATTTCGATCGCCTTTTGCACCAAATCGTCCGTAACATTGCCCGGTGCACCTGTGCGGTTAACTTCCTTAGCCATCGCTAAAAAATCATCGGGATTTCCCTGTGCATCCGCCGGCATTGGGATTTCTTTAGCAGCGGGAATCTCAAACTTAGGCGCAGTTGCAGCAGCGGCAGCTTCGGCGCCGGCACTCGTGCGATCGATATCGCTAACGCTGAATTCTTTTGAAGCTTCGTAGTCGGCTGATACATTAACCTCAGGCAACTTTTGTTCTCCAGCTTCTACGCTTTCAGTTATCTGTTGAGCATCAAATGTTTGAGTGTTATCTAATTCTGTATTCACTTGAGGATTAACTTCAGACATAGCCGACTCCTTGTTACTTTTATTTAACAATTCAATATAATTATTGTCGCTAAAATTCCTATTATTTTCATCTTCCCGCAGATGTATTGTTGGCTTCTATCTCAAGGATGATTTATTTTAAGACGTTGGCTCAGCATTACACCAGTTTCCGAAAACAAGACAACTCTCTGCAAGCTCAAAACCCTTATGAAATAAGTCATTTCAAAATCTAAAATCTAAAATCTAAAATCTAAAATCGCATTACCTCTCGGGGATGGTGACTTGTACCTACAAATGTTGATATTTATATATTCTGGAAGCATTTTTAAGGAATTTTAACTTATGAACTCACCCGCCGCGACCAATACTCACGCTCTCTCAGACGATACTCAAAACATGGTTGATAAAATAAACGGTTTGGGTACAGATGAAAAACTGGCACTGCTCTACTTTATTTATGAAAAAATGGGAGACTCAATTACACCAGCCGCTCCCACTGCTGCGGAACCAGAGTTAGCTCCCATGTTGCTAAATGATTTTTACAACCTTTCCCACGACCAACAACTGAATATAATGCGAGGTATTGTCAACGGTGACGACACGCCTTATTCTCGCGCTTACGGAGCTTTAACTGCTAACAATCAGTTGCTGGTTTGGTATGCTTGGGCTATTGATATGGGGGATAAAATTGTCGATATCCCCGAAGGATATGAGGCAACTGAGGCTGTGAATGGCGTGTTAGATCAAATTGAAGGTCTGGAGTTTGAACAGCAAATTTCGGTGCTGCGCGATGTAGCTAATAATATGGGCTACACCGATGTTAAACCAATTGCTACTCAGGCTCAAGTTGGGAAAACTTCTAGTCTTTAGATCGGACTTTGCTAAAGCCCTCACTATAAAATTGATTGCAGGTTCGTAGTGAGGACTTCAGTCCTTTCCATTCCTAAGCGGTAAGGTGCACACCCTACTGATATCAATTCCGGTTACACCGGAATTGCAGAGGAGACGGCAGTGCCGTTTCCCCACAATTAATAGCGGTAGGGAAACGGCACTGCCGTCTCCTCATTTCGGCTACTAATAATTCCGATGCTACCGGATTCGATAATTCGATATTCGATATTCGATATGACCTTCGTTAAATCCGTTACATCCGTTCCAAAATCGGTTGCCGAACTTGCTTCTGCTATCAATATCAAAAATGTTTGCAGTCAGCAATTGACTTTTTGGGGTTAATTTTTCGCGGGATTTCGATCGCAAATCTCGAACCTTTTTCTAGTTGACTTTCGACCGTAATTGTGCTGTTCATTATCTTGACTAACGAGGCACTAATCGCTAGTCCTAAACCAGTGCCTGGATATGGGCGGGTTGTGCTTTGGTCGGCTTGATGGAATTTGTCGAAAATGTGGGGCAGATCTGTTTCGGAAATGCCGATTCCTGTATCCCGAACGGTGATAATTAGCCGATCGCCCTCTAATTCCCCTACCTCAATGTAAATGCAGCCCTGATGAGTGAATTTAACCGCGTTGGAAATCAGATTCACCAAAACTTGCCGCAGCCGCAACTTGTCATTAACGATACACCGATCCTGCAAGCCCACGCAGACGGACATTGCCACATTCTTTTCGGTAGCTTGATTTCCGAATTCCAGAGCCACATCCATTACTAAATGCGCTAAATCAAATTCTTCAATTTCTAATTCGGTGCGACCGCTCTCGATTTTGGAGAGGTCGAGGATATCGTCGAGCAGGACTAGCAGGTTTTTGCCGTTATTTAAAATTCGCCCCACCATATCTATTTGCTGCGCGCTCAGCAGTTGTTTGTGCTGGCGCAGCAGCAATTGGGAAAAGCCGATAATCGCATTCATGGGAGTTAGCAATTCGTGGGACATGGTGGCCAAAAATTGCGATTTTAACTTTGCTGCTTCTAGCAGTTGCAATTTTTGCTGTTGAATGCGCCGCCCCTGATTTTCCAGTTCTTCCTGTTGGCGAATTAGCAGCTCGTTTTGCAAGTCTAAAAGTTGTTCCTGCTTTTTTAATTTTTCGATCGCCCGCGCGCTGTTAATCGCGATCGCAGCTTGTCTTCCCATCACCGCCAGCAGTTGCACAGATCCGCTGTCAATAGCCGTCCTGTCTTGGACATTACCGATCGCCAAAACGCCCAAACGCCCGGTTTCCCGCGACTCGATCGCCGCAGCACAGGCCGCCGCCGGCACTCCTGGGCCCGACTCTGAGCGCCACAGTTGAGACTCTCCCGTCGCAAACGCTTTCAGCAGAAGCTTGTCTTGTATCTGCGGGGTTCTGCCCGCAGAAAAGTTGGCCGCGCCCCCGACAGCGCTGAGTTTGAGGCCGCTGGAATCCCACTCCGGGAGCGCAACCAGGCAAAATTCAGCTCCGGCGATCGCCTCCACAGTCGCGTCTGCGATCGCTTGCAACAACTCGCACAAGTTACCGTTGCGCTGGCTCAACAAATTTGTAAACCGCTCGATCGCCTGCAAATCACTCCCTGCGTCTATTTTGCCCAAATTTTTGCCTGTGAAGTTAACTTCCGGACACGCTTGGCGGCGCCAAATTTCTGCTTCTGCTGCGAGCGAGCCTTGAGTTTGTGCGATCGCCTCCATATCTGTGTAAGTTCCCACCCACTCCAAAACATCATGACTGTCAGGGTTGGCGGGCGATCCTCTGGCCAAGTTCCAGCGGTAAGTGCCCTCTTGCGCCCGGAGACGAAATTGTATTTCGTAACTTTGGGGCGGCCCAGCATCCGGGCGCGATCGCGCCAACAGACGAGCGCAGTCTTCTGGGTGAACCTGCGCCAGATAGCCGAAACCCAATGCTGCTGCTACTGGTACCCCCGTGTACTCCTCCCAGCGCTCGCCTAAATAAGTCGCCCAGCCGCTGGCATTTGCTTTCCAAACTATATGAGGAATTGCCGACCACAGGCGATCGTTCAGAGTTTCGCCGTCGCAAACTAGGTGTTGGGGGGCTGTTATTTCTGATACCTTGTATAGTATTTCCGCGTCGGAAAAGTCCGAGCGAAAAGAGTTATTGGCGTGATAGTGAGTCATAACTGGTTTTATAAATAAGCATTCAACTTGAGCCCTAACACCGGCTCAAGACTCGTGCTGCTAGCTTTATTAATTTTGACGGCCAATGTGCATCAAAAGTTTTTATACTTTAAATCTATCTCGGTAGTGATATCTTTACCTCTATCAAGGGGCGGACAATGGGATAATTCAGTTACACTGTTTAAACATTGAGAGCTTACCTGTCCCGATCGCGCTTTCCCCGCGCCGCAAAATAATTTAAAAATTTACTTGCAATCTTGGCGGCTGCATGAGTATGCTGGAAAAAGATGTGCGGGCTGTCAAACCCTAAATCAGGACACATTCTCAAATTTACTCAGTTTGGCTGAGTCACTTGACGATATTTTAAAAGTTTAGCGGACTATTGGAAGAAAGATGAGTAAAATTCGCGTTGCTTTAATAGAAGACCACGACCTGACAAGAGTCGGCATCCGCACAGCTTTACAACAGCGTGACACCATAGAAGTTGTCGGGGATGCAGCTAACGCTACAGACGGATTGAAACTGCTTCAGTCTACCAAACCTGACGTGGCAATTGTAGACATTGGCTTGCCAGATTTTGACGGCATTGAACTGACACAAAAATTCAAAAAATCGATAGCAGCCGACTCCGATCCCGATACCAAAGTTTTGATTCTGACTTTTCAAGACAACGAAGAAGAAGTTCTGGCAGCTTTTGCCGCCGGAGCTGACTCTTACTGCATGAAAGATATCAGCTTCGACCAGTTGTTGGACGTAGTAAAAGTAACCCATGAAGGTAACTCTTGGATCGATCCGGCGATCGCTCGCATCGTGCTGAAACAAGCTCGCACTAAGGAGTCTGCTCCAGAAGAGCCGAAGCCTGAGGGCAAAAGAGTCACAATTAAGGCTGCCGAACCCGAGTTCAGTCACATCATTGAAACTTACCCTTTAACCGAGCGGGAGTTAGAAGTTTTGGAACTGATCGTGCAGGGTTACAGCAATGCTGCTATCGCCGAAAAGCTGTACATTACTGTCGGTACAGTCAAGACTCATGTCCGCAATATTCTGAACAAGCTGTGCGCTGACGATCGCACTCAGGCGGCCGTTCTCGCCCTGCGTTCTGGCTTGGTTGGATAAAGCCTCACCAGCAGGCAAAAGCAAGTTAAAAGTAGGGTGCGCCCGCGCACCTTACGCATTAATTTTAGGATGCGTACTGCGCGCCGACCGACTAATTGTTGGCGCTTGTATAGGGTATTATTCGGCGCACTTTACTGCCGAAGATATAGGCTTAAATCTCAGAATCGCCAGCCGAATAATCTGATGTTTTAAAAGCTATATTTAAGTCCGCATCTATCCTTGTGCAGATATTGAAGATCATCTTTTTCTGTGTAAATCTACCTTAAGATAGATGCCAAATACTTCTCAGATTATTAATACTTATACTTGATCAAGGTAAAGTTATATATAACAACCGCACCGGACGTTTAGAACGTTCTTAATTGCTCAAACCATTGGTTTTCTTCCTTATTTCTTCTTCTTCCTTCTTCCTTCTTCCTTCTGATAAAATTCCGATCGCACTGTCGGTATGGCGCGATGTCACTTCATAAAATGCGTAGGCTCGGCCAGATACTCATACTTTTAGGAATAGTTAAGCACTTACATAAATTATATCCGCAGAGTGATGCCAGAGTTCGCTTCAATTTGCGAGATTAAAACTATCTACTGCTACTGAAAAATCTTAAAAAGAGGCATTATGAGCGCTCCAATTGAATTTCAGTTATTTGCTCCCTACAACAAAGGAGCTGCCTTGATGGGGTCTTTTTCTAATTGGGAAGAAATTCCGATGGCAAAGGACGAAGAAGGTTATTTCCGCACGCGAGTTGAGTTGGAGGATGGCGTTTATCAATACAAATTTCGCGTGCAGTCCAAAAGCTGGTTTCTGGAGGCAGATCAGTGGGTAGATGTGGTAGATCCCTGCGCGACTGATATCGACGATCCCACTCAAAACGGCGCGATCAGAATCAAAGATGGCGATCGCATCGTGGATACCTACGTGTGGCAGCACGATGACAAACCGCTACCAGCCGATCGAGAATTAGTAATCTACGAAATGCACGTTGCCGACTTTTCCGGTGGCGAAGCCGATCCCCTCGCCCGCGGCAAGTACGAGCACGTCGTCGAAAAACTCGATTATCTAGTCGAACTCGGCGTTAACGCGATCGAACTCATGCCCCTCAAAGAATACCCAGGCGACTACAGTTGGGGCTACAACCCGCGCTACTTCTTCGCTGCGGAGTCCAGCTACGGCACCACCGAACAACTCAAAAACCTGATAGACGAGTGTCACGGGCGCGGGATTCGCGTCATCATCGACGGGATTTACAACCACTCCGAATCATCCAGCCCCCTCACCCAAATCGATCACGATTATTGGTACCACCACGCCCCCCGCGATCCAGACAACAATTGGGGCCCAGAATTCAACTACGAATTTTACGACGAAAACTTAGGAACTTACCCGGCGCGCAAATTCATCGGCGATACAGTCCGCTATTGGATTCAAGAATACCATCTCGACGGCATTCGTTTCGACGCAGCCCGACAAATTGCCAACTACGATTTCATGCACTGGATAGTTCAAGAAGCCAAAAATGCTGCTGGCCCAAAACCCTTTTACACCGTTGCCGAATACATTCCCGAAACTCCCAGCATCACCAATATAGACGGCCCGATGGACGGCTGCTGGCACGACAGTTTCTATCACTGCATAGTCGAACATATCTGCGGCGATACCTTTGATTTAGAACGGCTCAAAGATGCGATCGACTGCAAGCGGCAAGGCTTCTTGGGTGCTACCAATGTAGTGAATTATCTGAGCAATCACGATCACGATCGCGTATTCTCAGAATTGGGCGATCGCGGGATTTTGGATGAACCAGCATTCAAGCGGGCGAAGTTGGGTTCTGTATTGTTAATGACAGCAGTTGGCGTACCGCTGATTTGGATGGGCGAAGAATTTGGCGAATACAAAGCCAAAACGATCGAGCAAGCAAAAATTGACTGGACGCTGCTGGGAAATGACATGAATAAAGGTTTGTGGGAATACTACAAAGGCTTGATTCACCTCCGCAAAAACAACCAAGCACTTTACACCGAAAACATCGACTTTTTCCACGAAGATCCCGACTCGAAAGTGTTTGCTTACACTCGCTGGAACGATGAAGGTTCGAGAGTTGTAGTAGTTGCGAATCTGTCGGAAAATTATCTAGCGGGTTACAGCGTTCCCCACTTCCCAGCAAACGGAACGTGGCACGAATGGACGGGCAATTATGATGTGGAATCTGGCGATGACAATATTACGATTGACTTGCCGGAATACGAAGCCAAAGTGTTTGTTTGGCAGTAATCTGTTAGGTAGGTTGTTGGGCTTGGGCCCTCTGATTATATATATGAAAGAGCGTTTAGGTACGTTGTTGGGCTTCAGCCCTCTGATTATATATATGAAAGAGCGCCCAAGCGCAACAACGTACCTTTATTTAGGGTTACTTGCGAGGAATTTTATTTTTTACACGCACCATAGCAGTATTTCTCATTGTGAATCTAAACTACATATTTTACTCAGTTGATTTTCTAGATACAATTGGGTTGCGGCCGCCGCCGGTATGGGTTTGCTAAAGAAGTAACCCTGACCCATATCGCATTGAAGCGATTGCAAAAATGCCAACTGTTCTGCTGTTTCCACTCCCTCAGCAATCACCTGTAAATTCAGGCCCTGTCCCAGGGCGATCGCCACTTTCACAATCGTAGCACCGCTGTTGCCGTTGAGCAAATCTGCCACGAAGGATTTATCTATTTTTAAATTATTCAGTGGGAAGTTTTTCAGAGACCACAGCGAAGAATAACCTGTGCCAAAATCGTCCAGAGAAATTTGAATTCCCATTTGCTGCAACTCCTGCAATACCGACACCGTAAAATTTACATCTGTCATGGCAACTGTCTCGGTAATTTCTATTTCTAAATACTCGGGATTTAACTCGGTTTCTGACAAGATTTTAGCAATGGTTTCTACCGTGTTAGCTTGTAGAAACTGACGACCTGATAAATTCACAGCTACCCGTACTGGCGGCAATCCCAATAACTGCCACTCTCGATTTTGCAAGCAAGCTGTCCGCAGTACCCATTCGTCAATTTGGCAGATTAATCCTGTTTCCTCAGCTAAGGGAATAAATCGATCGGGAGGAATCAAACCGCGTTCGGGATGCTCCCAGCGAATCAGAGCTTCCATGCCGACTATTTGGCAAGTATTTAAGTTGATTTGCGGTTGATAGTGCAGCACAAACTCTGATTGTTTCAAAGCTTTGTAAAGCTGATTTTCTAAATTGAGTTCTTCAGAGACTTGATTGCCGATCGCCCGCGTGTAAAAATGATAATTGTTCCGACCTTTCTGTTTAGCTTTGTACATCGCAGCATCAGCATTTTTCAGTAAGGTTTCTGCATCTTCTCCGTCATAAGGAGCCAAAGCAATTCCCAAACTAGCCTTAGTATAAAGTTCCCGACCGTCAAAATCAAAAGGAGTGCTTAAACTCTGGATTATTCGCTGGCAAACCTTAGTTGCGTCCTCGGGGCTGTTGATATTGTACAGCAGCAAAGTAAATTCATCGCCGCCCCAACGGGCGATCGAATCCCCGAGGCGCAAACAGTTAGTCAAACGCCGAGATACACCTTGCAGCAACTGGTCGCCCACTGGGTGGCCGAGAGTATCGTTAACATTTTTAAATCTGTCTAAGTCTAGAAATATCACCGCCAACATTTCTGCATTCTGGTGAGCGTTAGCTAAAGCTAAAGACAGCCTTTCATTAAACAGCAATCTATTCGCTAAACCTGTTAATGGGTCGTGAGAAGCTTGATGTCGCATCATTGCCTCGACGCGCCTCTGCATGGCAGCCATGTACAGGTGAGTTCCTAATGATTTTGCTAGCTTCTGTTCCTCGCTGCTCCATTTTTGAGCTTCGCCGGTTTTGATTTCTTTCCAAGCTGCAAAGGACTGTCGGGGTCGATCGCTCCGGGCGTCGGAACTGCAACGGCCAGCCCACAAAATTTCGGTTTCTACGGCTGCGCGAAAAATGGTGAGACAGCCGATGCACTGTTGGCGGTATTGCAGCGGTACTGCCAAAAATGACCGAATGTCAGCTTCGAGAAAATTTGCAGATAAAGATTTGACTTGAGGTTCTTGAGCAATATCGGAAATCGCGTACAAGTGCGGGACGATTAAATTAGAAATATTTGTATCAATTGAACTGTAATGCTCGGAATATAGATTTTGATAAATGCCTAATTGGCTGGTACTGTCGGCAGTTTTTGGTTGCTCGTCTTGGTTGGCCCACCCCATGATCTGCTGCCAAAACTCGGTGAGTTCGAGATTGGTGTCTGGAGGCTGCTGCCCGCAGGTATAAAGTTTAGCCGGCCGATCGCCAAATTCGGCGGCAATGTACAAGCGTCCTCCCGAACCGTCCAAATGCTTGACACTTTGTTCGAGAACTGCTTGCCGAATTTCGTTTAGTTCCAGAGGAGAGTGCAGCAAACTGCTAATTTGGTTGACAACGGCTTCGTCGCGCGCTTGCTGTCGGGCTTGAGTGAGGAGAAAAGATTGGGCGATCGCAATTGAAAGCTGATCCACAAGCAACTGTACCATGTTCAATTCTCGATCGCTAAACCGTTTGGGTTGACTGTGGTGACAGGCCAGCAGCCCCCAAAGTTGATTTTGATGTACGATCGGCACCGTCAGAGAAGAACGCACCCCCATAGCCTCCAGATATTCTGCGTGACAGGGGTCTACAGGACAATAGCGAATATCTTCAACCGCTAAAGTTTGGCCGGTTTCGGGACAATCTAAGCGATTAATTATTTTATGCTGCAATCCCACATCTACAATCACTCGCTGCCGCGCTTTGACAAACATTTCGCGCGCACTAGGCGGAATGTCCCCCGCAGGAAAGCGCAAACCCAGCAGAGATGGCACATTTTCGCCGTTGATGGCCTCGGCAATCACCTCGCCGCTACCGTCTGCATCAAAGCGATAAACTTTTACCCGATCGCTTCCTAAAAAGCTGCGGATTTCTCGCGCCGTTGTCGTCAAAATCTCTTGCAGTTCTAAAGAGTTGCGGATGCGATTGGTAATTCGATTGAGTAAAATCTCTTGTTTTAAATTCGCTCTTGACGTTTGTCTAACTCTTCTGCGGGCCATCCCTTTTAATCTCCAGGGCAATTGACAGCATTTTTGCGAGCCACCTTGTTAACTCGTCCTGAACTATAGACTACAACACTTTCGCTCAGTCTGTGGGATTTACGCAACCAGAGAGCCAGAAACCCAGTTTTTAGGAATATTTTGGGTTTTTCTACAAATTTTGGGTACTAAGGAATGAAAATTAAATAACTTACAGTTTTTATTGTTCTTGTGGGATGGGCGTCCCGCCCGTCCTTTCTAGACGGGCGGGACGCCCATCCCACAAATATGTGTAAATTATTTAATTTGCGATCCTAACTGGGTTTCTCAACAGACTTTGATGCGGACTAAAGTCCGAACGATCAAACCAATCTAGAAAGCGGGTCGATCGCACAAGCTTCTGACTGAGAGTGCAGAATGCTGGAAGAGTAAACCGGTTGCTCAGTATTTATACTGGGAAATATCCCGTTAAGCCGACTCCCAAATTTCCCGAATTCTCTCCGGCAAAAAGCTCGCTATTTCCTGAATTCGCTCCTGGGACAACTCATCCTTCGTTGCCGAAAATACACCCGCGATCGCAGTTTCCGATTTTACTCCCGAAGGAAGTGAGCCTTCTAGTTCGACCCTCCGTACAAACAAATTGGAATCGATGCCCAAAGGTGCAGGCCCGCGCAAAGGCTCACGCACCCGGCTTAGCAATCGTACCAGCGGATTCGTATCTTTCCAGAGGTCAGCTATTTCTGTTTGGAGGGTTTTGTCGTCCGTAGGTAAAACTTCTTTGTGCAGTTCGGCTTCCACGCGATCGCTGGCTTCTGTTGTCATCAAATCGCGCGGGCGGGCTTTCAACCAATTCTTTCTGGTAAGTTAAGTCGTCTCTGATTGCAATTGTCATCAACATCTCCTAGGTTAATATCTGGTAAACAGTCAGTAAAAAATGATATTTTTACGGGTTTAATTAGCGATAATTACTACTTAAAAACATTGAAATCTAAACCGGAGAAATAAGTATCTCTCAGCAGGTGGAAGTTGTTAAATTTATGTGCCTCATCTAATCTTTCTTTAGGTAGATACACGGAGGATATCAGTAGTGTAATGTTGAGGGAATTCTCAAAAACTGCGGCCACTCTTCAAAGCAAAAATTAAGCTAGGATAGTTTATTAGCAAGCTTTTTCCTAGTAATCGCCTCTTGTTGTCAAAGCTGACGCAACCTTAGGGCGTAAGTTGGCAATTTGCCCGGGGATCGGTAAAATTATGGAGATACTGTGGGAGCGATCGACTGGTGCAGTCTTTGCCAGAACTCGCAGCCATATTGTACAATCTGGTTAGACCGAAGACTGGCCATCTGAGAGCTACAAATACGAGCCAATCTGTTTCAAGTGCCCGAGCGCCACTTGAAGAATGCCTCGGGTACAACTTTTACGATCGTTTTTCGATCTGGATTTATGAACTACCCTACGTGGAATCAGCATTTGGAATCTTCTTTAAATATGGGTCACCTGGCGGTTGACAAGCGTCCTCTCGTATTGGCTGTAGACGACAATCACGATAACTTAGAGCTGCTGACGCAAATACTCGATTTATTCGGCTGCGAGTGCGTAGGAGCCATGGACGGGTACAGTGCTCTTTTGACAGCAGTCTCGCGCTCTCCCGACTTAATCGTACTCGATATTTGTCTGCCCGATATAGACGGTATAGAATTAGTAAAGCGGATCAGAGAAAACCCGGATCTCAGACATATTCCGATCGTGGCCGTCACAGCACTAGCAAAAACAGAAGACCGGGATCGGATTCTCGAAGCAGGCTGCGTTGCATATCTTTCTAAACCTTTCAACATCAAGGATTTAGAACTAATTATCCGCCACCACCTCAACCATCAGCCACTTCTGGTTGAGTTTTAGACTTAGAAGTAGCATCGCGAACTTGAGGTGCAGACTCCAAAATTGCGATCGTTCCGGCGCGACCGGTCTCCAAAGTGGCATCGCTGAGGAGATCGATCACTCCCACACCCAAAACTTCTTTGATTAAGTCTTTCAGTGGCAATTCCAGAACTGACTCTAATTGCGATCGCACCTGGGAAGCCAAATCTTGCTGACCGTTCTGAGCCAGCAGTTTTTCTGGTTGAGTAATCGCATTTTCGATTACAATGATTAATTTGTTATCCAAAAGATTGCAGAGCGCCTGACTCGTTTGGTGTCCGAGTACAGATCGGTACAAAGCTTGAATCCCTTGCCCAAGACTCCGTTCTAATGTGCCGCGAGTAGGTACTAAATTTTCCCCGGTCATATTTTTTATGTACAGCA
Source organism: Microcoleus sp. PH2017_28_MFU_U_A (assembly GCF_020738035.1). Classification (NCBI taxonomy): domain Bacteria; kingdom Bacillati; phylum Cyanobacteriota; class Cyanophyceae; order Oscillatoriales; family Microcoleaceae; genus Microcoleus; species Microcoleus sp. PH2017_28_MFU_U_A. The sequence goes on along the minus strand of NZ_JAEQCX010000023.1, from coordinate 54,765 downwards.
AGATCGCTCAAAAAAATACTTAATCGTTAACAGTTAACTTGTTAACCGTTAACTGTTCCCAACAACCGTCGCCCTAGCCAACGGGAGCATCTCAGTTTTGCAAAAAGCATTTTTTTTATTATAGTGCTGTCCCCGCTCGCGTATTCTACAACTCGCGAGCGGGGACAGCACTATAAATGCCAAACTGAGATGCTCCCCTAGCCAACAGTAACTTGATTGGTTTCCACCCCAGTTGCACCATTAATGCTTTTAGCAATTGTCACCAACTTGGTTACAATTTCCTGACTGGGAACTGTACCTTTGAGAACCACCGTAGTACCGTGTTGAGCAACATAAACAGTCTCAATGTCCGCCACATCAGGATTTGCATCGAAAGCCTGAGCCACCCGTTTAGCTAAACCGCTTTGATCGTATTCTCCATTCAATCCCATGCGTTCCGGCGGGATTGTTTTAGTCGCAGCCGCAGCAGGTTGAGTTTGAACTTGAGCTTGAGATGGAGCTACAGGTGCTTGGTAAGCAGGAGCTTCCACATTTTCTTGATTTTCCAGTTTTTCTAAACCAAACAGTCTTTTTAGCCAGCCCATAGAAGTTACCCTCTCACAATATTTTTGTTAATTGACATTTGGCACGGCGCCGTACAATTCTTATGCTCAATACCAGGAATTGCGATCGCCATTCAGGACGCATACACCGAGTTGTTATGGCCATCAGGCTCGGTATAAAAACCCGGTCGATCGAGTTGTATGTGCCAGTCATAAATACAATTTAATCTTCTACAACTTCACCAAACCTCTGCCTGGGGACATAAATTTTTCTCATCTCAAAGAAATACATGAGCCGACCATTCCGGCAAATCAAACTTAAAGTCTTCTTCCCCAACTCCTACAATTTTGTTGTACATCCACTCGTGCCAATTTCCGGTATCGGGAAAGTTAGGAATACAGTAATCAGATAGATAAGTGTCCGAAAAATTGGCCACCACTACTATTCGCGAACCATCATCGTTCCAGCGATAGTAAGCGAGCACTTTAGCTTCGGCATTTTGGTGGATAAATTCAATGTTTTCGGTGTAAAGTGCCGGAACATTTGTCCGCAATCGAATCAGGTGTTTGTAGTATTCCAACAAATCATGATTCTGCTGATTGTTCAACAAAGACCATTGCAATTTATTCGGCTGGTTGGGGGTTTGGCGAGTGGATTGTCCGAACTCTTCGCCCATCCACAGCATCGGTATTCCTACTGCTGTGACTAGCAAAACTGCTGCCAATTTAGCGCGTTTAAAATATGAGCAGTGCTGTCAATCTCAGTAGCGTAGGGGTCATTAACTTTTACCCATTCGTCGGTTTCAAAACAAGGACTCTGCGACTGCACTCGGAACTTATATTGATAAATACCGCCTGCGAGCTGAATTTTAGTGTGGAAATAACCTCTATCATCTTTTTCTAAGGGAATTTCTTCCCATTTAGAAAAAGAGCCGAGCACTGTAGCTGCTTTGTTGTTGGGAGCGAAGAGTTTGAATTCAATTGCAGCGGCCATGAATACCTTTTACGCAGAACTTATAACTGTGATTAGTATTCATTTTTACAATTTTGCCAATCTGTCGCCATCGTTCTTAAGAGTTAAATCGTAACTCGAATGTTGTCACGAGTTCCGCGCGCACCCTACAGGGTGGTTTTATTGTCATCATAAAAATTAGGTACGTAGTTGGGCTTGGGCCCTCTTTATCTATACGTCTCAAGAGGGCCCAAGCCCAACTACGTACCTTTATCTCTCCGAACCCCTGAATGAAATCAAAATTGTAGCTAAAGTAACTAAAACTTATCGATCGCTGTTTATGAAAATTAATTTAACTTTTGATAACTAGATAAATCGCCTTCAGATATTAATATTTGTAACTAAAGGAACATTTTTTAGCTGACAGAGCTAATACCGTAGAAAGATGTCATTTTAGGCGGAAACAGCGAGGATGAGCTTGTAGTTATCAAGTAAGGGAAACCAGAAAGATAAATACTTTATTCAACTGGATTCTCGGGCGATCGCCTTTAAGTCAAGTTTGAGCGGATCAGAGCAATGATTATTTTTGCTTATACCTTGGTAGCACTTGTTTTTTAGTCAAAGACTGGGAAACTGTGCAGAACCAAAATCAGCTTAAACGACTGCTGCTACCTCAGTAATTGGTAATCGGTGAAAATTTCATCCGTCCCTGTTACCTGTTAGATCTTCCGAGCAGCGGCTAAGATGGCTCTAAAAGTTTAATTTGGGATGTTGACGAATTACCGTTACTGTAAAAACTCTGGAGTGTTAAAAATGCTAAAACAAATGTGTTGGTTGCCCAGATTGGGAGGCAATGGAGAAAAGATATTGCACCTGCGTACCGAAGCTCGTCAAGCGTGGCGGCCTTATACAGCTTTTCCGCAGTTCGCGGTTTCGGACTACATGGAGCCAGGGGGTTCTAAGGGATGGGCAACTTTTCAGAGGCTGATAACTCAAGGGTGGAATTTAGTATCGACTGAAGATGGGCAGCAGTCGTTTTTTGACGAACAAAAAAGTGCTTAAAAAAGCAGAAACGGCAGCAATAAAAGAAGAGGTAAAATCCTCTTCTTTTTATTAGTGTCTTGGACGAAGTATCAGGTTTTTTTAACCCTGAGATCGTGTCCGGTGGATTACCATCACAAAAATGTTCGTAGTGCGGACTTCAGTCCGTAAAAAGCTGCGGACTGAAGTCCGCACTACGAACAAAAAGGTTTGTAGTGCGGACTTCAGTCCGCTCTCATGCAGCTTCTATAACCACTAAACTAAGAGGGCCCAAGCCCAACAACGTACCTCATAGGAGAGCTCGATCCGCTATACTTCGTTCAAGCACTAAGGTGCGATCGATCGCACCCTAGATAATTTTGAGATTTTTGGACAGTTGCAGGTAAGTTGCCCGATCGCCCTTTCTGACTATGCTACCGTTGCTACCCTATCGAGCATCGGCTGGCGAGTTTTCAAATTAAACCGGTATCCGTGGGGGAGGATGTGCAACTTGGCCCCGCAAATCGCCAAAGCCTCATCCTTCAACAGTCCATCCATATTGTCGTGGAGTTTTTCCGACTCGTCGATGACAGTTACAGCCCCTTCGCCAATGACTTCAACCACGTCACCGCTGACTAAAATAGCTGTATTTTCGTCAATCCCAAATCCCAAGACTGCTGGTTGCAACAAGAGTGCAGCAACTAAGCGTCCCAGACGGCCTCGCTGGGCGAAATGCTGGTCGATGACAATTCCCGGCAGGAAACCCATTCCCGGGCCCATTGCTACCACGTCAACGCGAGGATTTGTCTCGGAGTCTCCTTCAATAATCATCATGTCTGGCATCATCGCCGCGCCTGCACTGGTGCCGCCAATAATCGCCCCTTCGGAGTAGCGTTTGTGCATAGCTGCGTCGAGTTTGGTATCTTTCAAGCAGCTAATAATCCGCGCTTGCTCCCCGCCGGTAAAGAATATGCCAGTCGCTTGTTCGATCGCTTCTAAATAATCTGGATTGTCAGCATCTTCGGCTTTCTGGGTGTCAACCACTCGCACATCTTCAGCGCCCAGCCTCTCAAACACTCTGATGTAATTATCTCCGACTTCTCCTGGGAGGCTGGTAGCAGCCGTCATCACTACAATGCGGGCTTTAGTGCCTCCAGCACACCGCAAGAATTCCCGCAGAATTTTGCAATCCCCGTCTTTGTCTTCGGCGCCGCCAATAATTAGCAACTTTCCCTGATTTTCGCTGCCAGCCATACGATCTGCACTCTTAATGGATTATATTTCACTAAAACATAACATTTTTGTTTCCTAACACTGCCAAAAGGTAGAGATTGATACAGAATAAACATCTGATTTTGATAGGTGTTGGAAGCACGCAACTCAAGCATTCCGGTTATTTCGCTCGAATGCGGGGCTGTAACGCGATTTTTTATAAAAAACTAACCCCTCCTCAGGCCATGGAGGAGGGGTCAAAAAATGAGTTTACATTACAGTCTTGGACGCGCGACGGGGTATCAACCCGATTTCTGACTGGAGACTTCACCCATAAACCTCTTATTTTTCGTATCAACCGGGTCGATCGGCGCTTCTAGATTAGTTCGATCGCGAATTAGTGCGATCGCTCGATCAAATTGCTCAATACTGTACGCGCTCGTTCCAAAGGCAGGTGTCGGGGTTTGCCGTTCCAGACAATCTGATATTCGTTGCTATGTTGACCGTCACCGTACCCAGAAATCAGCTTCAAGTGAAATGCTTCCTCAGCTAATTGATGAACTTGATCCCTGAGAGCAGTTTGTGCGATTTTCATAATTCTCTGCCTCTTAAATCCTTTTTCACAGTCATAGCCAATTTTAATTGGCCGTGTACCTCTCAAAAGTTATAGCTTTTTTTCATTAGTGATTAATAATTTAGTCATTAGTAATTTAGTCATTAGTGATTAGTATTCGTAATGGCGAATTGGTAATTGGGAATTGGTAATTGGGCAATTCTCCCCCTCTCCCTCTCTCCCCCTCTCCCCCTCTCCCATTCTCTCCCTCTCTCTGCAATATAGTGGCGATCGCACCCCATGAGGTATGCCAGATTCTGCGAATGTCAGGATTTGTAAACGGTGGCGTCTGTACCTCCAAAAACCCGATCGAGTCTATAGTGCGTATGCTGAGAACCCCGGTCTTTCCCGCAGGGTATGAAAGCTAGAGGCAGGCTTAAGCCAGCAGCGTCAAAATGTTTTGAGTTCAGCCCGGAATAATCCTACAAAATGGTGTAGTATTTTGTAGGAGGTAATTGAACAATGCTGACATTAACTTACGAGTACAAGGCAATACCCACGGATGAGCAAATCCAACTGATTGAGCGCACTTTAGATGTGTGTAGAAAGGTGTGGAACTTTGCTTTGCGTGAGCGCAAAGACTGGTACAACTCGCGTAAGTGCCCAATTAATGCTTGTTCAATTACCTCTGAGTACATGATTCCAGCGGATGCGCCATACCCAAACTACTACGTACAAGCCAATGCGCTAACTCAAGCAAAGACCGTTTTTCCTGAGTTAGCAACAGTCAACGCTCAGGTCTTGCAGCAGGTTTTAAGGAAACTTGAAACCGCGTTTGTAGATATGAAGCGCAAGGGAATGGGGTTCCCCAGGTTCAAGAAGCGTGATGCAATGCGATCATTTGTATATCCACAAATGGGCAAAAGTCAATTCTTGAAGGGTAATCAAATCAAGCTGCCTCAATTGGGGTGGATGGGGTATATCAAGTCTCGCGAAATTCCTGACGGGTTTGTAGTTAAGCAAGCTCGAATTGTTCGTAAGGCTTCTGGATACTTTCTTATGCTGACACTCGAAAGCGCTGTTAGCGTCCCTGACACTGTGCCCACAGGATACCCTGTTGGAATTGATTTAGGGCTGGACAAATTTGCTGCAACTTCTGAAGGCGCGCTGATAGAGCGCCCAAAGTTTCTAAATTCACTGCAACGCGAGTTGACATTACTGCAACGCAGACTGAAGCATAAAAAACTGGGCTCTGGCAATCGACGCCAGCTCAATCAGAAAATTGCACGACTTCATCAACACATTGCCGATACCCGCAAAGATTGGCACTTTAAGCTAGCTCACAAACTTTGTGACGGCGCGGGGATGTTGTTTGTAGAGGATATTGACTTTCGGGCATGGGCTAAAGGGATGCTCGGTAAGCATACTTTAGACGCTGGGTTTGGTCAATTTGTATCCATCTTGGAATGGGTATGCTGGAAGCGCGGCGTTTACTTTGGCAAGGTAAATAAAGACTTTACCTCCCAAGTGTGCCCACAGTGCGACACCCATACTGGCAAAAAAGAATTGAAGGACAGGATTCATTCTTGTCCCGAATGCGGCTACATAACTCATAGAGATGTTGCAGCCGCGCAAGTGATCCGCAATCGTGGGATCTCTGGGGTGGGACGCATCCTGGACGAAATTGCCTGTGGAGATGGTCTGACGGGGACTGGCAACAGTCTAGTTAAGAATCAGAGAAGCAGGAAGAAGAGTGGAGAAGCGCAGCTTAAGCCCGCTTCGTAACATCCTTTAAGAATCCCCGTGCATTCATGCCGGGGAGTACGTCAAATGCGCGATCGATTACCGATTACCGGAAATACCTCATCTGTCTGAGACTCTACAATAGAGCTCTTGCTCCCGTCAAATTCACCCCCCGCAAGTCCCCCCTTAACAAGGGGGGAAACAAGAATAATCTTGCTCCCGGACCTGATTCAAGGTTCGGGTTGGGATGGGGTGCTTTGTATTTTTGCAAGAGTTCTAATATCTATGCCCGCAGGTAGTATCCAATGCGCCGACAAGAGAGCTAGTGTGACAAGTTAGCTCAAAGGAGGTCAAAAAATGCTTCAAGAAAAAAATACCGAGACAACCCGCGTCAATGCTAGAAAAACCGATGTTTTTGATATTTTCAACTTCAAACATTACATCGGGCCAAACCCTTATTTAGAAACAGCGGCTTTAGTTTTCGATTTTGCGGTGACGGAGGCGATCGCACCACAGCCGATCGCACATTATCATGAAATTATTGGCGATCGCTACCCGCAACTACTAGGCGAAACCTTCACGAACCACGCCCAACTGTTCGGCCGCACCGCCTCAGAAGTAGCAAAACTCGACATGGGTTTGCACTTCCAACACTGGAACGTCAAACCATTTTCTCACTTTAGCAGAATCAGCATAGAAGCAATTCACGCCCGCAGCGCCAGAGCCGTAGTTTACGCTGTTTGGGATTGGTTTGAAGCCATCAATCAAAATCAAGATTTCCCCCTAGAAGCACAAATTGGCGCGCTGCAAAATATGTTCCGCCAGTCTGTTTACGGAGGCCCGACAGTTTATTCATTAATGCGATCGGCATCCCAAAAAGGCATTCCCACATTTTATTTGTGGGATGAAGGATTGATGCAATACGGTTACGGTAAAAAACTGGTGCGTGGCTCTGCCACAACTTTTGATTCCGACAGCCATTTAGACTCGGATTTTACCACGCGCAAAGACGATTGTAAAGCTTTTCTTGCTACCTTAGGATTTCCAGTTCCCAAAGGCGATATCGTCTCCACAGAAAACGGAGCTCTGGGAGTTGCGAGAGAAATTGGCTACCCAGTTGCTATCAAACCAGTAGTCGGTCATAAAGGAATTGGCGTCACCGCAGATATCCGAGATGCAGAAGAATTGCAGGCGGCTTTTAAAAGAGCAGTCAACGCAATTCCCGAAACATGGCCCGTGCGAGTTATTGTGGAAAATAGCATCAAAGGAGCGGATTTTAGGCTGCTGTGCGTTGACGGCAAGTTTGTTTCTGCAACTGAACGTCGGCCCGCTTGGGTAACAGGGGACGGCGACTCAACTATTCGGGAATTGATCCGCCGCGAAAACCGCAAACCAGAACGCTTGGACACGCCAACTTCGGCGATGAGCAAAATTCAGTCCGACGAAGCGATGGAAATGTACCTGGAACAACAAGGGCTGTCATTGGATAGTGTCGTAGAGCGCGATCGCACTGTATCTCTTCGCAAAGTAGCCAATCTTTCCGCAGGCGGCGTCAGCATCGATGCTACCCGCACCATTCACCCGGATAACATTGTTTTAGCTCAAGATATCGCCCTGCATTTTCGGTTAACTTGTTTGGGGATTGATGTTGTCACAGAAACTCTCGCCAAATCTTGGAAAACCGGGAATTTTGGGATTATCGAAATCAATGCCGCGCCGGGAATTTTTATGCACCTCAACCCGGCTGTCGGAGAAGGGGTTGATGTGCCTTCACATATTATTGATACTTTCTTTGATTCTGGAAAGTCAGCCAGAATTCCGATTATTACGTTCAACCGAATTTCGGTACACGAACTGCAAGAAACAATTGACCACATTCTGTTGCAACATCCTGATTGGACAATCGGTGCTGTTTGTCGCACTGGACTTTTTGTCAACCGTTCTGAAAAGGTTTTGCATAAAAATTACAATCTTAATGTGCAAACTTTGCTGCGAAATCCTAAACTCGATTTGTTGATTGCTGAATATCCCGAAAATGTTTTGGAAGCTGAGGGAATGTTTTATCAGGGCAGTAATATGGTGGTGCTGGATAATCCGGGGGAAACAGAGATGATTTTGCTCAGAGAAAGCACTGATGATGATACTGTGGTGGTGCGGGAAGGCAATAGTATTTCTATCCGCCGCCAAGGTTTGATCGAACAGTACAGTCTGGAGGATGGGGAACCGTTTACTCGGGTGTATTTGAAGGAAATTGGGACTATTTTGTAAGGTGCAAATTGCCACTTGAGTAAGGTGTGGGTTGCATACAATTAAATCAACACAAAGGTGCGAATTATTACTCGCACAAAGTAATAAGCGCACCTTCGTGTTGACGGTTAAGTGCAAATTGCTATTTAGGCAAGGTGTGTAGCGCCCACTCAAATTTAACAATCAAGTGCGAATTGCTACTTGTGTAAGGTGCATTCGGCGCACTATACTGAGGTAAAGTAATTGTTATATTGTCGTTACCAAACTAATATTTTCGTAGAAACCGAACTTTATGAAGATAAATTCATATTTGTGCGATCTTAAGTTTTGACACAATCTTGTTTCTGCGCTGTCGATCGTGTTATCAAGGAAATTCAGAACTATTTAAACGAATCGCACTCCGGTGCCAAAAACTCTGGAAATATGAATGTTGCGAGCAATTGGTTTAATTCACTGACGAAAAATTTACAGTCGTATCGCCGCTACATTCCAGCAGCGTTGACTCTTTGCACGGGTGCCGGCTTGTCATTGATAGCGGCTGCCGTTGTCTGGAATTGGGAAAATCAGCGGATGGCAGCAGAATTTCATCAGCAAGCCGATCGCCTGAATGCGACTTTACAGCAAAGCATCAACAAAAACTTAGATTTTCTGTACTCAATTCAAGCATTCTACAGCGCATCTGCTGAAGTTAGCAGACAAGATTTGAGGGAATTCGTTCAACCGGCACTGTCCCGAAATGCTGCCGTCTTTTCTGTAAACTGGGTTTTGCGCGTCCCGGCTGCGGACAAAGCAGCTTACGAACAGACAATTCGAGCCGAAGGTTTTCGGGCATTTCAAATCTACGAGCGAGATGCTGACAAAAAGCCTGTACCAGTAAAAGCGCGATCGGAATATTTTCCTGTCACGTACAGAGAAGCCCTGGAAGCAGATACAAAATCACTGGGTTTCGATCTGGCTTCCAATCCCGAACGCAAAGCAGCTTTAGAGAAGTCGGTGAATACCGGGAAAATAGCTGCTTCGGGGAAGATTAAATTAATTAAGAACGATAGACCTGGAGTGCAACTATTTCTGCCAGTACCTGGCCGCGCAAGTTCTCCAGATAACTCGGCAAACAGCCGCGAAAACCTCAGGGGAGTGATTTCAGGTGTGTTTCAGATTACCAATATGGTCAATTTTTATTTAGAATCACTGAATTTAGACCACATAAATTTTTATCTCTATGACAACTCCGCCACAGAAAAAGAACGGTTTTTGATGCGCTACGACTCGCAAACCAAGCAGTTTATAGATAATCCACAACTAGAACATCCAGAGTTAACTAATCTCCGGCAACCTATCTGTGAAAATAAGAGTGCTTGCACTCGCACATTCAACGTAGCAGACCGCCAGTGGATGCTGCTAGTTTTGCCGGGAAAGGGGTACGATAGTCTGAGCGCCCATGAGGGTTCGCTGGCAATTGGCGCGATCGGGCTTTTGATGAGTGGCAGCTTGACGGCTTACCTGTTGATGTCTCTAGGACGTACAGCCAAAGTAGAACACCAAGTGCGCGATCGTACAATTCAACTAAAAGAGCGCACCGCTGAACTAGAAACGGCACTGACAAATTTACAGTCAGCGCAATTAAAACTAATCCAAACTGAAAAAATGTCCAGCTTGGGGCAGTTGGTGGCTGGAGTCGCTCACGAAATTAACAATCCTGTCTGCTTTATTTCTGGCAACCTGAGCCATACAGGCGAATATACTCAAAACTTGCTGGAACTTGTGAAAATATACCAGCAGCAATATCCCAACCCAACGCCAGAAGTACAAGGAAAACTACAAGAGATCGATTTGGAATTCATTAGTGAAGACTTGCCTAAACTCCTAAAATCGATGAATGTAGGAGCCGAACGCATCCGCCAGATTGTGCTTTCTCTGCGAAATTTTTCGCGTTTGGATGAAGCTGAAATGAAGTCGGTCGATCTTCACGAAGGCCTTGACAGTACCTTGATGATTTTGGACGGTAGGCTAAAAGCTAACGGTGATTTTCCCGGCATTAAAATTATCAAAGAATACGGCAAATTGCCCTTGGTGGAGTGCTGGGCAGGACAATTAAATCAGGTATTCATGAATATTTTAAGCAATGCGATTGATGTTTTGTATGACGGCGAAAAAAATAAACATTTAATCGCAAAATCTTCCTCAGAGTCGCCTTTTTTACCTACCATTGTGATTCGCACTGAACTTTTAAGTTATAATTGTGCGTGCGTGCGGATCGCGGACAATGGAGCGGGCATGACGGAGAAGGTAAAACAACGTTTGTTTGAGCCATTTTTTACTACCAAACCTGTAGGCAAAGGTACCGGATTGGGATTGTCGATTAGCTATCAAATAGTGGAAAAACATCAAGGTTCGCTCAGGTGCGTATCGGCTCCGGGAGAGGGAACTGAATTCTGGATTGAGGTACCCGTGCGGCAACAGCCCGAGCAATCAGTTGCTAATATTTCATCAGCGGTACGCGTCAGTTGACAGTTGACAGTTGACAGTTGACAGTTGACAGTTATATGGCGGTGCCAAGAGTGCGGGCCCTCTTAGGAATGAGAATTAAATAACTTACAATTTTTATTGTTATTGTGGGATGGGCGGGAGAACCCGTTCTTTCTAGACGGGCGGGACGCCCATCCCACAAATATGTATAAATTATTTAATTTGCGATCCTTAATTGACAGTTGACAGTTTAAACAATACCGATGCAACCGGAAACGATATTAGCAAGCACATCCTAATTTACATTTAAATATTACCGAAAACAAATATCTGGGATTTTACGCGCCGCGACAATTTATCATTGTAGTAAGGTCTGATTACCAATTACTAATTACGATGTCTTTACAATTTATTAGCATTCCGCCAACCACCGATCGCAAACCAGTCGCTTTAATTGTCGCTTTGCACGGATGGGGTGCTAATGCTCGGGATTTGACTGCGTTAGCACCGGCTTTCAATTTGCCGGATTATCAGTTTGTGTTTCCCGATGCTCCGTTTCCCCATCCCCAGGTAATGGGTGGCAAAATGTGGTATGACTTGGCAAACAAAGATGCTGAGGGATTGGTAGAAAGCAGGGAATTGCTGAAGGAATTATTGCTGTCTTTGGAAAGCAGCACGGGCGTGCCTTTGTCTCGGACGATTTTAGGAGGCTTTTCTCAAGGCGGGGCGATGACTCTGGATGTGGGTTTGACTTTGCCCGTAGCTGGTTTAATTTGTCTGAGCGGTTATTTGCACTCGTCGATTTCGCCCGTTGCTGGGAGTGCTTTGCCGCCTGTTTCGATCGTGCACGGTACTCAAGATAATATTGTGCCCGTTAGTGCTGCGGTGCGATCGCGCGAGAGTTTGACTGCTTGGGGAGCACCCGTGCAGTATCGAGAATTTAACATGGGACACGAGATTCTGCCGGAAGTTGTAGATGTAATGCGAAGTTTTGTTGTAGAAACTGTGTCTAAATCTGATTAAAGGCTTAGGATATAGTATGGCGGAAGTCTCGGGCAGGGTCAAAAAATGAAAACTTTAACCAAAGCATCGCGCGATATTGCTGTACTTACTTCTCAGGACGTGGCAGAATTGGCTGTCCGTTTGGAGGTTGACGATTATACAGATCCTTTTGAGGGATTGAATGATTGGCATTTGTTGCGATCGCTTGCCTTTCAGCGGCCGGAGATGGTTGAACCCTATCTCCACCTTCTGGATATGGAAGCCTACGACGAAGCATAGGCTTAAAAATCTAGCTCAAAATTTCGACGGGATTGAGGAAGAAGTTAGCAGCATATTTTGTTGCGGATTGAACAGATGAGTTATGGATTTTTGTCTGTTTTCATCTCAACTTCTTTCTTGATTCTTTTTTATTGAAATATGAAACAAGGTTGGTAGTGAGGACTTTAGTCCTTCATGGATGCGGACTAAAGTCCTCACTACCAACCAATCTTATATCCAAATAATATTATAAGTAAGTCGTTTTTTATCTAAAGGGAGCATCTCATTTTTGAAAAAAGCATTTTTCATTATAGTGCGAGCGTCCCCGCTCGCGAGCAGTATAATACTCGCGAGCGGGGACGCTCGCACTATATGCAAAACTGAGATGCTCCCTATCTAAAATATAAAATCCTATGGTGAAAGGTAGACGAATTTTAATCGGCGTTAGTGGCGGGATTGCCGCTTACAAAGTTTGTGAAGTAGTTTCAACTTTAGCAAAAGCAGGAGCTGAAGTTAAAGCAATTCTTACGGATGCGGCCGGGGAGTTTGTCGCGCCTTTGACTTTTGCTACTCTTTCCCGCCATCCTGCTTTTACAGACAAGGATTTTTGGCAAGCAAATCACGGCCGCCCGCTGCACATTCAACTCGGAGAATGGGCGGAAGTTTTTGCGATCGCTCCCCTGACTGCTAATACTTTGGCTAAGCTGGCGGGGGGTTTTGCTGATAATTTGTTGACTAATACTGTCTTAGCTTCTACTTGCCCAATTTTGCTGGCGCCGGCGATGAATACTGATATGTGGGAACAGCCTGCGGTGCAGCGGAATTGGCGGGAAGTGTTGACTTATCGGCGCTATCATGCGGCGAATCCGGGGGCGGGAATGCTGGCGTGCGATCGCGCGGGTGTTGGCCGGATGGCTGAACCTAATGAGATTTTGCCTCATATTGAGTCGCTGTTGTATACCAAGGGCGATCGAGATTTAGCGGGCAAGCGGGTGTTAATCAGTGCGGGAGGAACCCGAGAACACCTCGATCCGGTGCGGTTTATCGGCAATCCTTCCACGGGCAAAATGGGCATAGCTTTGGCGCAAGCTGCACTGCATCGCGGCGCGGCTGTGACGCTGGTACACAGCATAACTGGCGAATTGCCTCTGTCTGGTGTGCGGGCGATCGCAGTTACCAGCGCCCAAGAAATGCGACAGGCGATGCTAGAATGCTTTCACGATGCCGATTTGACGGTGATGGCGGCGGCGGTGGCGGATGTCAAACCAGTCGATCGCAGTAATCAGAAATTGCCAAAGCGATCGCTCCCCAATTCTTTACCGTTAGCGCCTGTAGCCGATATTGTGGCAGAGTTGGGGAACTTGAAGCAGCCGCACCAAAAGCTCATCGGCTTTGCAGCACAAACTGGGGATATTGTCAAGCCAGCGTTGGAGAAATTGCGGGCTAAGAAGCTGGATGTAATTGCCGCAAACCCGATCGATAAAATAGGTGCAGGTTTCGGCAGCAATACCAATCAAGCAATATTAATTAATACCGCCGGGAAGCAAGTAGAAATTGCACCTTGCAGCAAGCTAGAAATGGCTCACCGACTGTTAGATTTTGCGATAGAGCGGTGATATGATTCTCGGTGAATTAACGACCATATTTGTAGGGGCGGGTTCACAAAAAATCTTTGATTCACATTCACAATATCTATAAACCCGCCCTGACCGATGCACAGAATGCGATCGACTTCCAACTCGTTATAGATTAGCAGGTTCCGGGCATAATTCTGATTCCACAAAAGTTGTTGATTCCGACTCGGCCGGCAACTCAATATTTGCGATCTTAATTTCTAGTTTAAATCCTAAAGCTTCAAGCAATTCTACCAAACTGTAAATTTCCGAACCGCCGCTTTCAGTCAGCATCTTGTCGAGTTTTTCGTGATGTTCTTTTGCCGACTCCGAAAGAGCATTCATCCTGATTCTAGCCTCAATCACCTTTCTGATAGCATTTCTCAAAAGTGCGGGTTCAGGGTCTTTTTCTTCCAAAATAGCCCAGATATAGGCAGCAGCTTCTTCCGGCTCTTTGAGAGATTCAATTAGGTACTCGCGGTAGCTATCACTTGTCGGTGCTTTCACGTCTTTCATAATCTTCCCAGTATACTATAGCTTGTCGAATGTCTTGTTCTTGAGTGCTTTTATCTCCGGCTACTAGGATGACGACAATTGTCAACCCAACTTGTCCGAAGTAGACGCGGTAGCCCGGCCCATAATTAATTCTGAGTTCAAAAACTCCTTCTTTTACTGACTTGACATCTCCGAGATTACCTTGCTCAACTCGGTCAAGCCTAGATTTGATTCTAACTCTAACATTCCGATCGCGGAGGGCATCAAGCCACTCGGTAAATGGTGCCCTACCCTCTGCTGTAGTGTAACGTCGAATTTCCCTGGGTTGTACTTCCACAATTTTATCTTAATTCTTGGCTAATTTCTATAATAAGCGCGATCGCCCTCAAATTTAAAAAGCAAATCATACTTAAGACAGAGGCATTCGATCGCCTTTCAGGTAAACCTTGTGCAGGAAACTTTGATTAAAACAGGGAATTGTGAATGAACTTTAAATCGATCGCAAAAACCAATCTACTACTCAGCAGCCTAATCGTGAGTCTCGGATTCCAAACACTTCCAGCCGCAGCCGCAGTCACCGACGCGCAAGTTTCCGCCCTCGTAGAAGCGCTGCGACAAGCCGCCCCGCCGCAAACCGCAAATGACGGAATGTACAGTCAGTGGCAAGTTTTACCGAATAATATTTCCCGCTGGGCAAAATTCTGTACCAAACAAGATTTAACACCGCAACAATTTGAAGCCGACGCCACAAAAGCCAAAACAATTGTTACCTGTATCGTCGGCGATTTGCTGCGCGACGAATACAAAGCTAGCAGCAACAATGAATTAACCGCTATCCGCCGCGCCGCTTGCTGGTGGATGACAGGAGAATCCGCAGCTTGCAAAAGTGGCGCCACTGCTACTTATGCGGACAAAGTTGTCAGCGTTTACCAGCAGCAGCGGCCGAAAAAGTAAGGTTTGTGCTGCGGGATTTAGATTTTTTTGACCGCAGATAGGGGCAGATAAACGCAGATGAATTGCGATTTTTTAGCAGAGGTGTAACCAATCCTATCGAGCCATCGGATGTAGGTTTTGGGCTGTGTAGCCTTCGGGCAAGTTAGAAATATGGGTTGCCTTCTGCTAAGAAGCAAGCTATAATCAGTAATGTACGACCGAACTGTTCGATAGAGCAGTGTAGGCCGCGCCAATTTTTTTCATGTTTCGTTCGCAAGAACAAGAAGAGAACCCAACAACAGGGTTCTATTTTAATTTATGGATGAGTAACTTTTCCTTTGATTTTAGCTTTCAATCTTGAAGCAATGGGTGCATCTCAATGCAAGCGAATATATGCGTAGGGGCGAAGCATGACCGCAGAAAATAGGAGATGATAACTAATAACTTATATGCGGTCATGCTTCGCCCTCTTCCTTGCGCCAGATGCACCCGAAGCAATTTCTGGTTTGATTGTTAATTTTAGCTCTGGCTTTTGTGCTGATGGATAGATAATAGCAATTTGATATCCAATTCAATTATCCTATAAGCGCCAAAGATTCTTGAGAACATTAATCTGCTCTTTCTGTCGTCGAGCGATTACTTCTGGCGTCCATTCCTGTTCCCGCAGCACTTGGGTAGTAAGTGCAAAGGGTGAAACACCTGTTTTAGTGGTGAAATACTTCTGTTTTTTTACATCAAAATCATAATTTTGTGCCAGAGTGTTTTTCGCACAAGATAGTAAAACTAAGTTGCCAAGACGATGTACATATTGAGCGTGCTCTTGCTGATTAGCAAACCACTTCATCCACTCACTATTAGCACCTGGATTTTGGGGAAGTACGTGCTCGACAGTAATATTGGAGAAGTTGTAAGATGCTTCACCTTCTGACAGAGCAGCATCTAAGCGCACCAAAACATAACGACGAATTTTTTGCATTAGGTAAAGGTCACTATCGAGGACTCTAAGGATATTGTTTGACTCTTCAGGAGTAAACTGGAGCGGTGAATAGGAATTGAATAAATCTTCCTCTTGCTCAATAGCAGTAAGCAATCTGCTGTAACGTTCTATGCGCTCATTGATATTGGCGCGGACAATCATTAAACCTGCGGCAAGGCGGTCTAAATCTCTAAAGAAACGCAGCAAATTATCGGGGTTATTACGGTTACGGTTGCGAGATAGGTAGAGAATGGCAGGTGGTACCCAGTCAAAATTATCAATTTTGTTTAACCATTTAAATAGTTGATTAATTTCCTGTGCACGCGCCTCGCTTTCATAGGTTAAGTTGTAAATGTCCGAAAAAGCCTTAGCATAAGGAGCTAAAATTTCATCAATGAATTGCTGAGGCCCAGCCGCAGGATTGATGTTTTCTTGAAACTCTTTAAGGATACTCTTGCTAAGTTTTTTCTTTTCCTTAATCATGCGAATATGAGAAAACAAATCTTTGAATAACTCGCGTCCCAGATTCTCCTCGGTATCTTCCCACTTTTTAGTATATTTTTCTTGTTGACTTTCGGGTATTTTTCCGATAATGTCAGCTTTCAAGATATCAGTTACAGAAAGATCTAATCCCCTATTGTTCAACACAGAGAATATCCGATATGCAGAGTCAAAGTCAGGCGTAGAAACCACTACTAAGAAGCACTGAGTAATGATGAACTGGGCAAGGCGTATACAGCAATGTTCGCCTATTGCATGGAAACGTTGCAAGAATAAATGTGCATTTTCTTTAATCAGCTTCTGACTATCCATCAGCTCAACACTGTTCAACTCTTTGAGCTTGTTAATACCACCTTCATTTTGAATATATTCCTTGAAAAAGTCTGCATCTCGCTCGCGCAAAGTCAAACGGTAACGATTAGGAGTACCCGCAATCAAGCTGCCTCTTTGGTATAGAAAAGTGGTCAAGTCATTGGCGTGTTCTGTTGGCAATGATGCCCTGAGAGCAGCTAGTAGTATGGTGAGAGTCGTTAGACGTTGCTGACCATCTACAATTTCAGCGGCTGGCTGCTCCGATTTAATCAAAACTATGCTGCCTAGAAAGTAGGGGTTGAGTTCATCAATCGTCTCGTTACCATCTCCCAAGAATGTTAGCAGGTCTTCCAGCAGTTCCCCAGCTTCCTCCTTTGTCCAAGCATAGGGACGCTGGTAGAGGGGAATGGTGAACATAAAGTCATCGCTAAAGATTTTTTTAATCGGATGTTGTTCACCCTTGATGCTGACACGGTTCATGCTTGGTTCCTGTGTTAGGTATGGTTGGTAATTGCTTCCCGAAAGTCAATTTTCCCTGTTGCTAGAATACCATGCTCAAGCTTGGAAAGGCGAACTCTCAACTTAGCCTGTGCAGGCTGGTTCCATTCGTCGCGCCGCAGATGTCAATCTGCGGCTGAATCACTCTTTTTCCGCCTGACTTCTCATCAACTTTTGCACGCTACCCAACGCCCGATTTAATTCGTAACTCTTTCTTTCCGAATTCTGCAAAAAAGCCTGCTGTTCTTCCTCAATCATTAACACATCCTGCCGCACCAAACCATCTAATAACTTTTGAGCGGCACCGAAACAGCTATCTTTGATAAACTTGCGAAACCACACAGGCAATTTGTGCAGCCGCCAAAACGCATTTAATGAGGTAAAATGAACTAAATAAGCGCGAGTTGCTGTCTCGCTTACCGGGCAAACCAAGCAGTAAATCTTAAAGTCGCTTCCCAATGTTGAAACCCAGTGCGGGTAAACATAACTCACGTCAAGCGGTTCCGGGTGCAGTCGGCGCAGAGACTTAAAAAATAACTGGGAAATTGACCAAATTTTATCTATTTTGTAATAACTTTGTGCTTGATAGCGAGCTGTTACTTGATGCTCGTCTTCTGCTAAACTATCTAATACCGGATTTGCCCAAGCTTGCCAATCATCGTGCAAGTGTCCGTGGTACATATCCATCAAATTTTCAATTAAAAATGAATAGTGTGCCTGACAGTCGATGACTGAGACTGTGGCAATATAATTGAGATGTTCCCACTCGGGCAAATCCAATAAATCTATTTTTTCGGCTTGGGTTTTGTCGCCGGGAAACAGCCAGATAAAACCGTTTTGCTCCTTGACTGGATAGGAGCGAATTTTGCAGTTAGGTAGCTTTTGGTTTTCTGCTAAATAATCGACTTCGGCGCATTCTCCGCTTGCATTTAATCGCCATCCGTGGTACGCGCATTCGATTAAATCGCCTTTAACTTTGCCGTGGCTGAGTTTAACTTGTCGGTGCGGGCACCTGTCTTCTAAGGCGTTGATTTTGCCTGTACTGTCGCGGAAAAGTGCGATCGCCCGATGCCACAATATCACAGCTAGGGGCTGACTCTGTACCTCTGTGCTGCGGGCGACTGCATACCATTGCTCCAAATTAATGCCCAACTCGCGGATGTGAGTTTTTTCTCCCCTTGCAGATATCGATTCGATCGCATTATTTTGCATTACAAATTTTCCCAAATTACGCCCATAGAACAACCCAATCTTACAAAATAACAGCCGGGAAAGCAACGGCCGTAAATTCTTTTAAATCTCCCTTCTGACAAATACCTGTCGCTCGCTAAATGCTTCAACCAGCTTGGCGACAATCTAAATTTCAACAATCTTGAAGCATCGCGAAATCCGTATTTAGAACAATCGGGAATAAAATCTCTAATTGCACCTATAATGTAGCCGAGGGTGGCTGGTGTTTCGACTTCTGAGACATTATCTAAAAAGACAATTTTACCCTGCCGATTTAACAAGTTCTTAATGCCTGAGAGGGCGACGGGTAGGTTGGGTAGGTGGTGAAAAGTGGTGGCACTAACTATTAAATCAAATTGGCGATCGAGCGCTAATTGACTGGCATCCATTTGGATGTATTCGATATTGGGGGCTGAGCGTTTTTGACTAGCAATAGCCAGCATTTTTGCTGATAAATCTACCGCCACTACACGCTCGTAATACTTAGCTAATTCCCAAGCCAGAATGCCAGAACCGCAGCCAATATCTAATGCTGTACCTTTGTTGGAAGACAGATTTTTAGTAAAAAAATCGTTCTGGCTTTCCAAGGTGGCAGCGAAATCGTATTCTGTTGCAAAATCATCAAACGTTACAGATTTATTGGGAATTTTCCAGTTACTCTTCAGCATCTATTCTTGCTTTATACTCATTCAACATTTTACCCGCAGATGCACCCAAAGCCACGCGGATGTTTTTTTGTTCCCAAGCTCTGACTTTTCTCCTCAGCGAAACCACACCCACAAACCGTAACTCATCTGAATTGCTAGTAATATTACCAACAAACTCAGGAGAGCGATCGCTCCTAATCCTCCGAAAAGACCTACAATTAGTGTCACAACCGCCGCAGCTAACTTTAAGGCAGGACTCCATATCGGGTGAGCGGGTTCGTCCTCATCTCGGCGCAAAGTGGTTTCTAGTAGAGCAATCACAGCTAAAGAAATCGCTAAAGAACCACAAATTAAGCACCGCACGTTCAAAGGCAGCACTGTTGCTTTCGAGGCAATTACATTGTTGATTCCTGCCGCCGTTGCCGTCACCGACATTACCAGCGGCATATGCAAATATCCCCAAGCAAATACCCAACCAGTTGCAGGTTTTGGAGGCCTGCGAGCGACAAAATCAAAGTATATCCACCATATACCGAAAATCAGCGTCATTCCCAGAATTCCAGTGATGGCATGGGCGAATTCAAAGTGTTCTTTGGCGGCTAATCCTTGAACTACGCTGACTACGGCTTCCCCCAAAACGATAATCATAAATAGTCCGTATCTTTCGGGAAGTCTGGAACTGCTAAATTGGGGGAGTTTTGATTGGTGTCTGAGGGTAAATATCGGGGTATTGATATCTACAAATAAGCCAATTACCCACAAGATAAAACGTGTTGGGGGAGGTGCGAAAACGGATAAGATAAAAAAGGCGATCGAAATACTAGAACCAATGACAAACCGTTTCGCAGTTGG
Source organism: Microcoleus sp. PH2017_28_MFU_U_A (assembly GCF_020738035.1). Lineage (NCBI taxonomy): Bacteria > Bacillati > Cyanobacteriota > Cyanophyceae > Oscillatoriales > Microcoleaceae > Microcoleus > Microcoleus sp. PH2017_28_MFU_U_A. The sequence continues at coordinate 34,713 of NZ_JAEQCX010000023.1, read as the reverse complement.
GCGGAAACTCGGTTCGTGGTAACCAGCACGCCACCAGAGAACAGTTACGATCGATCGCGCAAATACGTAAGATAAGGCAAAACCCACAGAGGTTTCTCCTAAACCGTGGTGGGAAAATACCGCCAATCCCGCTACAGCCAAAATTAGGAGAAACGTAAACAATCGATTTTCAATTCCTTCTGTCTCAAACCGCTCATTATAGTAAGTTGCACCGATCCAAACCCACCACGCGGGCAAGAATAGCAAGATGTATTTACCCGCGCCTACCCAAGAAACATCGATCGCCAAATTGTGCGATAATTCGGCAATAATAACTACGAATACCAGGTCAAAAAAGAGTTCCAGCCAGCTAACTTTTCGGTGCAATTGCTGTTCTTCGTCGGTGCGGATTTGCGGTTTTTGCCACCAGATTCTTTTAGCCATAAACCAATGTTTTGTGTGCTAATTTAACTCGAAATAAAATAAAAAGGTTCGTAGTGAGGACTTTAGTCCTTCTTCTCCTGAGGACTAAAGTCCTCACTACGAACCAGTTTTTTTTAAGGTTCGTAGTTAGGACTTTAGTCCTTCTTCTCCTGAGGACTAAAGTCCTCACTACGAACCAGTTTTTATTCGTGCGGACACGATTGAAAATCCGCCCCGCTGCAAACCTTAGATTTTCAGCACGCCTTCGGGATTCACCGTCAAGAGCGATCGCCTCTGCAAACCCTCCTGGTATAAAATAGCATTAGCTGCCAACAAACCGCTGCTCACCGCCCTTTCCATTAAACCGCAAGGAAAAGGCATTTTTACCCAATCTCCGGCAAACAACAGATTGGGAACAGCGCAGCAAGTCTCCGGCCTTTCCGCATAACTACCGGGCGGATAGCCCGAGAAATTCTTTTGATTTACCAACTCCCGGTGCAGCAGAGTTGCTGCTTTTAATTCCGGTACAATTTCATACAATTCTTGCTCAAAAGTAGCCAGCAAAACTTCCTGGTTGGGGAATTCCTTCTCCTTGTAACAATAAGCGTGCAGTTCCACTACGCTACCGCCAGTTTTCTGATGCCACTCGATGAACTGATCCTGGATTTTGTGGTAAAGTGTGATGCTGTCAGTCAGTTTGTAGCCGGAAAGCGAACTAAAATTGCTGTGTTCCCAGGCAAAATCGCGATCGAACCAAAAACGCCCAACCGCAAACGGATCGGCTATTTTCAATTCCTCAATTCGGCTCTGCACCTGCGGATTCACCTCACCGCTGGCCAAACTAAACAAATGCTGCATCCCCGGAACATCCGCCGCAAATACATAATAATCAGCCTTCAATGTTTCCCCTGCATTCTGCGGTTGCGACTTATTAGGAGCGGTGGCTAACTGTATCTCATCGGATTTTTTATCAACTACTTTAAATCGAGGCAAATCCCGTTGAGCAGGCCCGCTCACAACTCGCCCATCAGCATCAAAAACTGCCCCATGACAAGGACAGTGAAATTGACCGTCATTTTGTTTCTGAACCGTGCAGCCTTGGTGAGTACAGCTCAGAGAAATTGCCTCTTTTCCTCCGGGTGCGGCGGCAAACACGCTGTCGCCAGCGCCGAAATATTCCGTAGAGTTGCTGTCAGTTAACAGCGCGTTTCGCTTTACCCAAAAAGGTACTTTACTCTGCACGTCTCCAGACTGATAAGTCAAAGAATCAATCTGACCGTTTTCCCAGTGAATTCCGCTAACTGCGACATCTGTCAATACTTTGCCACCTTTACTTTCAATGGATCTGGCAATCGGCTGCACCAAACTCGTGCCCATATCTTGCCGCGTGCCGTTGAATGCCAAACCTTCGGGATTTCCGAAAAAGTAAAAGTGGAAGAATTGCATTAATTCTCCCACGCTCAATTCGTCGGGAGCGTTGAGACTGGACTTGGCAAAAGGCAGAAAATACAAGTCGTAAAGTCCGCGCGGGAATTCACCTTTTACCCAGTCAGCAACTGATATATTGTCAAGGCGAGCGAAACTTTTTTGAGTTTGAAAACCGCCGATTTCCCGAAAGACTTGCCAGTGAGCGGGTTTTGTCAGATTGATTCCCCACTTGAGCCTATTCGGAGAAGATATCCCCAAATCAACGATATTCCAGGGGAAAGCTGAATGGTTGGGACGGAAAACTTCTGGTTGGTATTTGCCGTCTCGAAATACAACGGCGTAGGATTCTAAAGATACAAAGTTATCGGTAATTTCTAGTTCTTTGACCACACTTTTGAGGTTGTAGTATTGCGGAAAAAAACCGTGAAAACCGTGTTCCATCATAAAGGTTTCGTTGCCGACTTGTATCGGCCAACTAGCAATTTTACCGCCGAGTTGGGGCGATTTGTCCAACAGCGTCACGGCGAAACCCCGCTGACTCAGTTCGTAAGCACAGGCGAGCCCTGCTAATCCTGCGCCGACAACTGCAACGGTTTTGGGTTTATTCAGCATTCGCGGCAAGTCAAGAGTATCTTGCACAAAAACGGCGGGTTCGGGCTTGGACAATCGAGAGTAGCCCAGCAGCCCGCCTGCGGCACCGACTCCGAGGAATTTGAGGGCGGTTCGTCGAGAAACTGGTGGAGATAGCGGTGGATTGGTTGATTCACTCATAAAGCTGGTTCACACAAATAAATCATCCGATTTTAGATTTCAGATTTTAGATTTTAGAGGCGATTCGCGGATGCTTCCGGGGACTTGTACCTAAAAACATCTCAAATCGGCTTTTCTATCTAAAACTGTTCGGTGATGGGACATACGCCATAAGGCATACATCATAAGACCTAATACATTATATGTGAAGAAAAATTCAGACAAATCACTCAGTCGGAGTAGGACGATCGCGCGTTGGCGAAGCCCTCGAAGAGGATCGCAAATTAATCTATCTCAGGTATGATGTTTCCAGGGCTATTGTAAAGTATTGTTACGCCCGATACACCCAAACCCAACCGTACAATCTATCACCTAAAATTCATAGACTTAAACCAGTGACAGTTAAACTATTGTCGAAATTGCGCCGCCGAGAGTTTCTGAAAGCTTTCTCACTTGGCTTAGCCGCCCCTTTTTTGTCTAACAGCGCAGCACATTCTCAAGACTATTCAAATATCGCAAAAAGTGCTATCGGCACCAATCTCACAGCCCGAGAAAACCAAAAACCCGGAACCCCAGACTGGGAGTTAGAAAATCCTGCTACGAAGCGAGAAATCGAAGGTTACGCCTCTCTGACCAGCGTCAATCTCGGCGGCGAAATTAAGTTATTTGTCAACACTAAAGAACCGAATTATAGCATAGAAATATTCCGCACCGGATGGTATAATGGACTCGGTGGCCGCCGGATGAATGACCCAATTGTGCGGAAGGGAATCAGACAGCCTCCGCCGAGAGAAGATGAAGCATCGGGACTGATAGAATGCGATTGGAAAGACCCGTATATTTTGCAAATTAGCGATCGCCCTTCCGACTGGACGAGCGGCATTTATTTAGCTAAACTCACTGCCAGTATCAGCGGGAAACAAAGTTATATTATCTTTATAGTGCGGGATGACGATCGCAAATCCGACATTTTATTTCAATCCAGCGTTACCACTTTCCAAGCGTACAACAATTGGGGTCACAAATCCCTTTACCGCTGGAACAGCATGGCAAAACAAGCTTACAAGGTTTCGTTTAATCGGCCCTACGCCATGAGTCCCAACCGCAAAGCAGCTTACGGCGTAGGTGCGGGGGAATTTCTGACAAATTTTCAGCCAAAAAGGAGAACTTCGAGCGCTGGTTGGGAATACAATATGGTCAGGTGGCTGGAAAAAGAAGGCTACGATGTTACCTATGCCACCAACATTGACACGCATTTTAACTCCCGGTTGCTGTTGTCTCACAAAGCATTTTTGTCCGTCGGTCACGACGAATACTGGTCGCGAGATATGCGAGAAAATATAGAAGCTGCTAGAGATGAAGGCGTCAGCATCGGATTTTTTGGTTCCAATATTTGCTATTGGCAGATCCGCCTAGAACCCAGCCGAATTACTAGGGAAGTAAACCGAACTGTGGTTGCTTATAAAGAAATGGCAGATTTAGACCCTATGGGTGGATTGCAAAAAGAATTAGGCGCCGTTAATTCGATAGTAAAAATAGCTAATACTGGGGAATTAAGCTATGGAACAGAGCAACTAGAAAGCACTCAAATAGCAACAAGTTACAATAAATCGCCAGCACTTAATTCTTTAGTAACAACTCGCTGGCGAGACCACTCTATCGGAAGTCCAGAAGATGCTTTGATAGGTGTTATGTACGAGACATTTCAAGTTAATTCTGATATTGTGATTGATAAAAATGCCCCGGATTGGCTGCTGGAAAAAACTCAGTTAAAACAGGGCGACAAGTTACCGGGACTGTTGGGTTATGAAGTCGATCGAATGTTTGGCAATGCTCCGAAAAATATAGTTCGGGTCGGGCATTCTCCATACCCTCACGGCGGCGGGACTCGCTATGCTGATATGACGGTTTATACAGCAGATTCGGGGGCGAAAGTATTCGCGACTGGTTCGATGCAGTGGGCGTGGGGATTAGACGATTACAATGCGCCGCAGTTGCGATCGCCTGTTTTAAATGCCGGAGCTCAGCAGATAACGCGAAACGTTTTAGCAAAGCTGTTAAATTCAGCCAAAAAGTAAATTATGTAATAACTATCCTCTATCTCCATAAGCGGCAAGGTAAAGGGAAGCAGAGCCTCCGAATCTGCATTACTAGGCTCTTCCTGGTAACGAGCAACGAGCAAACATTGCTTAAGTTATTAAATTGTTATTCCTAATCAAGGTACGTAGTTGGGCTTAAGCCCTCTTTAGGCCTATGGATAAAGAGGGCCCAAGCCCAACTACGTACCTAATTTTTGTGATGACTATAAAACCATCCTGCTTCTTAACGGGGATGCGAGGGGGATATCCAAGTATAAGGAGTGTTAAATGAACCGTATTGGGCTATAGGTCAAAAAAAGCTGTAGGGTGCGGACTACGTACCCTACAACCTATATGTCACAGATTAAACAGTAAATAGATGTATATGAGGTTTTACCGATCGTTAGATTTGCCGTCAAACACCTCTCTGAGTAACGTCAATCCTGCTAAAACGCTCTCCATCTGCTCCTCAGACAAATCCTCGAACATTGGCGAAATATTGCTACAGGTGAGCGCTTGAATTTCTTCGAGCCTCGCACGACCAGTTTCTGTCAGTTTCAGCACCACCGCTCGCCGTTCCTGAGGATGTTCTTTGCGGTCTACAAATTTTTCCTGAACCAAGCGCTCGCAAATTGCAGAAGCAGTCGGTCGAGTTACCCCCAAATAATCTGCTAACTTGGATAAAGAAGAACCTGGATAGCGGTAAAGAAACATAAGACTGCGAAACTGAGATATCGATAAAAAGGGTTCTCCTTGATTTCGCATTTGGGCTCGAATCGACCCCACAATCAGCGGAATGATTTCCACTACTGCCGCAGCGCAGCTATCGGGGGTTATTCCTGTAGAGGATTGTTCCAAATTCATCTTTCTTCCCCCTGAAAAATCTCCACCATTGCTGTACTCAGCAAGGTGGCGTGAGCAAAAGGGATGCTCGGTTGGTGCAGCATACAAATCAAATTTCATGTTTGAGTAAAAAAACCTTGGCGTCAACAGAGGCTTTCTGTGAAGCTCCTGCACTTGCTCGGAGGGTGCTTCAGTGACTTATTTAGGTTTTTAGTTTACTTTTCCCAGGGGGGTGTAAGTAAGTATAGGCGACTCGGGCATTTAATTATGGACGGATCGCTAATTTGCTTTATAGACAGTACAGGTATTCGCTCTGCACCGCAATTGCAGTAATACTAACTGTTAGCTATTCTAACAGTTTAGAATTAATTTGTTTGGCTAAATTTGTCAATTTATATGAAAATCGTGTGTAAATTTGGAAATTCAATCTGTTTATCAATCCCTGACTTGAATTTACTGCAATTAACTGCCACACGCGGCTATTTTCATTGAGGGAGCTGGAAATGTTGTTTTTAATTTGGCATTGATTCTGTTTGGGTTGTCGATAGCTAACATTGGCGATCGACCGCATAGTGTAAAATTATTTATCTAATTAAGTATTATTACATATAAATTAGGAAAAGTGAGTTATATATATCACAGTTAGTTGCTCGATCGGAAAAAGTGCCATAAATTTTGGAGTTTTTAACTGCCGATGGCTCGCGGGCGACACGCCCGTGCCACAATTAACAAAGATGAGTATAAAAAAAACTGAGAAATTTGGTTTGATTGGTAGCCTTAACACTATTTTCGTAATCCGTACAAGTACCTATCAGATCGAAAATTGTTGGTGCGATCGCAAATCAAGTCAACAGCAAAGGAATGAGAATTAAATAACTTATTGATGGTTCTTGTGGGATGGGCGTCCCGCCCGTCCCACTTTCAAGAGTGTAAATTATTTACTTTGCGATCCAAAACTGAAATATACCGCCGCCAACTTGTCGCCACCCAAAATATCGACTTAGCCGAACTCTACCACGAGGCTTGCCATACTTTGCTCCCAGTGATAGCGCTAGTTAAATTTGATGAAACTTAATTTACAACCTAAAGACATAGGACATAAAAAGCAATTATTGAAAAATTTACGGTGAGAGTTCGATCTCAATCCCGAATTTCCGCTGCTTCAGGTTCAACTGTATTGATTGTTAGATTTATTTTTGGGTTGGAGTCTTTAAAAATATGCCACAGGATTTGATCGAGGGTGTTGAAATCAAGGCGGGATTTGCGATCGCAGGGGAATCAATTGCCGCTATTTCTCAAAATAAGCTGCCGTTGTAATTGCTCAACTAGAGCGTCGGTACAAATGTTGGGCTTGAATCCTTTGGAAGGTGGAGTGCTGGAATTTTGAAGAGTTTTTTTGGGAGATGGCTCTGGCTCGGGTTTTGGTTCGTAGGTGTCTAATATTGCGCTGAGTTTTTGGATTTTCTTCCATAGCTCTACTATCAAGGCTTCTTTTGCCTCGCTCGATAGTTGTTTTAAGTCGGGGAGTTTTTCCATTCCTTTATCTAATGTCTATCTTGTCTTCTTGTTAAAGGGGTTGAGCAATTACCTTATTGGTTCTTTTGCATGATTTAGAAGGGTCGAGTCCACCAGGTTTGGTATTAGAATCGGGAGGTGTGTTAGGTGTTTTTGATACTTTCGATCCGGCCCCGGGTTTCGTGTTTTTGTCTGGTGGTGTGATTGGTGTTTTTATATCCGGCTTTCTCTGGGGTTTGGCGTTTTGTGCGATCGCAATTCGATGATTTTTGACCAAATTATTTTCTACTACAGTAGCTGGATGTGCCGGATTTGCCAGCGCTGACGCAGAATCGATCGCCAAAATTAAACCCAAAACTAACTGCAATTGCATTTTACACATAAAAGCTCTCTTCTCTCCCAGTCCCTCTGAGTTCGGAATTTGCTTGTATAAACGCGGTTTCAACCGCCGAGATTTCTCCGAAATTTCAGCCGCCGAGGCTAATTAAGATCGATCGTACACAAACAAGATACCACCCGTCGCAACTAAAGCCACAACCGCCGGAACCAAAGGCATCCAGCCACCGAAAGTCAAAATTACCAAAGAACCTTGGTACAGCACACAGATCATAGCACCGCTAGCGATCGCCAACACCAAGAGCGATCGACCCCGCCAAACCAACAGCCCGCCCGTCACAGCCACCAACCACACAAAAACAGCATCTCCCCACTGTATCCCTTGCGATTGTGGTAAAAGCCACATTAGCGGCCTTTTATCAATTACAGCGCTGAGGATTTGACTCACCATGTGAGCGTGAATCCAAACTCCCGACATTTTACCGTAAGGAGTATCAGAATCCTCCCTCGAAACCTCCGAAGTGTGACCAATTAGGACAATTTTACCCTTGACTAAATCAGAGTTTATTTTCCCTTCCAATACTTCTTGAAGCGTCACTTTAAAAGCTGGCTTGGGGTTGGCGCGGTAGTTGAGCAAGACTTGACTTACTAGCGCCTTTAAATCTTGATAACCTCCTGTACGAGTAGCCAATCTTTTGAATGTAACATCAGCGATTCGCCACTCTTGATTGTTACTTATCTGTGATTTTATTCCTTGATTTTCCAAAAAACGCAAAGCTAACAGAAAGCTGAAGCTAGTGGGAATTTTACACTTGTTAGTAAAACTAGAAAGATTTGGTTTATAGGAAAGAGATTGACGGCGAATACTGCTACCTTTTTCATGGCGCAATTCATCCGGAGTCAAATCGCTAAAACCAAGTTGATTGGTTAATTTAGCCTTAGACAATTCTGGCGGCGGATCGTAATTTATATCATTGGAACCATAACTGCATACAGTAATAATATTAGGATTGCTATCAAATAGGGAAATTAAATTTTTTCTTCCTGGCTCCCTTGCCACATTTCGGTGCATATTCAAACCAATTGCTATAGGTTTAAACTGCTGCAATTTGTCCATCGCCTTTGCTAAAGTAGCATCCGTTTGGGGATAGCCGTACTTCTCGGCATCCTTGTTTGTCACTTCCACAACCAGCAACCGATTGTCGATTAATTCCGGTTCGCGCTGGCTCATTAGTCGATCGAGCATTGACAGTTCCAGCGCCTCCATAACCCCCAGAGAGCGCGTTCCCATCACAGCCAGGGTACAGCCCGCACTCGCCAAAATCACCGACTTCAAACGCGAAAAAACATTAACCGGCGGTCTTTTCCCAGACGTGGGAAGCAAAGTCAAATCCTGGGCCACAGCAGGCGAATCCGGCGCCAGCAAAAAATCGTTCCAAACCGCAGGCTTCGCTGCCGGATGCTGCCAAATTACAGGCAACCAACTAGCACAAGGAAAATCCTTTTCCCAAGTCTCCAACCGCCGCCGTGCTTCCCCCGCTGCTGCATACAAAGACTTGCCATCCACAAACTCTTTAAGAAAACACTTTAAAAATTCTTGAGCCACAAAATCCGGCACAAACTCCCGCATTAAAATCATTTGCGGAATCATCTGAAAATCATCTAAATTTCTAGCCAAACCCAACCCATCGCAACAGTTAAAAATTGCAAGTTGCAAACCATTTTTTACCGCTTTCCTCAAGCCGCACCACAACTCATTAATTGTCAAAAAATCAGTTTGATTGATATATATTTTGCCAATATCGTCCTCAGTTTCCCCGTGGCCTGCAAAAAATATAATATCCCAAGATTGCTCCCAAAGTTCGTCGTTAATTTCGTCCTGTTTCGGTTCCACTAGAAACCTCACCTCAGCATTGGGAGACAAATTCTCCAAAATTTTCCTATCTTGCGTGATATCAATCCCAGCGCTGTTTCCCAGAATTGCTAAAATCCTTACCTTAGACTTGCGGATAGGTTGTCCAGGATTTTCCAGTGTTACATAGTTTAATTTACTCAGCGAAGGTTCGGCTTTCGGAAATCTTTCAAACAAATCCCACTGATTCCAAGGCAGTTTGTGCAAGTGTTTGTCATTTGTGCAAATCAGCACCCTTGCCTCTTCATCTGGATTTAAATTGTCCCCAATTATTCTATCTACCCTAGCAAATTCAGGAGACTTGAGCCAATCATTCAGCATCAACACAAGTTTTTTCCCAGACTCTTTGCAATCATTCACAGGACTTCTTGCATTAATCTTTTTCGGTTTTATCCGACGAAAAGACAATCCTTTAGCCACCGTCGATTTCACAGCAGTATTTTTTTTGGCATCTTTGTGCAAAAAAGGGTAAATTAAATGCACTAAATTTTCCTGGTGATGCCGGGAATTTGTTCCCATAGCTCGATATTTTTCCCGCCAATGTTCTTCTTCAAAAGCTGCTATTTGCGGGTTGGCTGGCAATGTTTTACTTTCCGTAAAGTCCGTAGAGGGAAATTGATTATTTTTCCCAATTTTTATGGTGCAGCGAAAACCTTCTTCGCAATCTCCGTCTAATTTCAAAACAATTAACTTATCCACAATTCACACCCCCTCTTGATAAGTGACAATTAGATCAAAAAATTTTCAGTCACGCTGAAATCGCCCAAAGCCAACTTGACACTAAAATGCTCTCCCGGTTCTCCGCTTAACTCAAAGAGCAAATTTTCTGTTTTATTTGCCCTAGCTTGCATCAGAGGTTCACCTTCATCATCCAGCACCATCAACTGCAAATCGTTGGGCAAGTTAGTTTGACCGTTTGTGGGATAAACCTCTACCGAAATATCGATATCTGGTTCATCGGTTGTCATCAATTCCACAAATAAAGCTACTTGCTCTTTTCCCCACTCTAAGTTGAGTAATTTGCCTCGCTTGACTGGTACGCGTACATCTGCTGAAGCACTTTTTTCGACTACTTGGGGACTTCGGAAAGCAAACTGCAATTCTGGTTTTGACTCGAACAGTGTTTGGGCTGTGTGCCAACCGCTATCGACAATATTGTGCAACCACTGACTGAGATTTACAGGCTTGAGCTCGTCTAAGTATTCTAGCAGGTTGTCGATCGACTCCAACTCGCTAAGTGGAACTTTTTCTCGATCGCCATTTTTGACAAATCCCAGCAACTTCACCTCTTCGAGAGATTGGCCGATCTCTACAGCAACATAACCGATTCTGTCCGATCGCACTTCTGCCGGAATCGAGACACCTTCTTCACCAGGGCTTACCCAACGGCATTCCAGCTTGCCAATACCTTTGACATCCAAATCCGCAATATCCATGAATTTCTGGATCGCAGGATTCCAAATATTGCTGGCAGCCAAATCCGTATCTATTTCCATACACTGAAAGTACAAATCGACTGCGTGCACAGCCAAAGCATTGAGATAAACCTGTTTGGCTTTCCCCCGGTCACTTTGTTGCTGTGCAAGGGTTTGAGCGCTGCGGTAGGCTGCTGGGGCGATCGGTATTGTCAAAACTAAATCAACTTCTGTGTTATTCATGATCCATCTCTGCTTTTGGGTTTTGAATGTCCTACAAGTATTCTCGGAATCTGGGCGTGAATTTCTCCAAAGACCTCTGGTAAAAACTGCTCAAACTTGAAATACTTACTCCTAACTCTTCGGAGATTTGCTGCAAGCTTGCATCTTCTATCACTCTCTTGACCAGCAACAATTTAAAGTTGACGTGGGCGTGCTTTCTCATCACTTCCTTTTGAAAAATATCGCCCGGATCTTCTTCAATCATCTCAATTAGACCTGCTGCGATTGGACAAGATTCATGTTCGATCTGCTGATTTTCCATTTGATTGAAAACGGGTTCCATATCTCCGTAGTATACAGTTGGTAAATCTTTCCTACCTATAACTTTAGGGGTGGTTTCTTGAAAACATTTAACTATCAAGAAATTTACCCACTGGCTGACCTCTTTTTCAGGTCGGTAGTTGTGAATTTCCCGGGAAATGCGAAACATCAGTTCCTGTTTGGCTTCCAGCAAAATTTCCTGATAAATTGCGTAGGAAAAATTCTTATTCTGCGGACAGTTAATGATTTTATATTTTTCAATTTCCATCACTAATCTGGTCACAGCTTTCTGTCGCCCTAAAGTTTTAGGCTGGTGATTTTTGGCAGCTATGGCTAGCTGTTTGAGCCGATCGTCAATTTCGTCCTTAGTAGGCATCTCTTGTTCCAAGGTTACTCAGAAAAATAGTCTCCAACCAGCTATGCAGGCCGCCGGGTTGAGCGAATGCTCCCAGAGCGACTGGTGCGCCCGCTGTCGGAGCTGCCATATCCCCTGCAATGCCTTCTATTTGCCTATCTGTCGGGATCTGCGATTTTTATGCAAAACTTCTGCATAATTTACAAAACTTTACATAATTCGCGAATTTCTGGGCCCAGGGGCGGTCGTTGGTGCGCCAGGAATCAGGCGGTGCGGGCTGTTCACCCGATCGCAAATGTTTGGGGTTTGTGTGGAATGCTATAATCGCGATCGCCAGCAGAGTTAATTATTTACAGGAAGCGCGATCGGCAACCGAGCAGGACGATCGCACTCCGAACCAACGGTTTTTACGATCCAGAGTGGTGCAGCAGTCAAATAAGCCGTTATTATTGTTTCAAAAAATTCGATTTTAACCATCATTCCCAATTCTTTAATCGCAAATCGAAAATGGTCTAACCGCCCCAAAACCATGCACTACCAATCCCAGCAGCACCGTCAAAAACACGCAACTCAGAAAAAAATCAAAAGAGCTATTTTTTACTGTTTGACAGCCATACTTTTCTGCTGGAGCACCGCGAACCTCGCTACCATTGCCCAAAAGCCAGAACCAGGCGGACTTAACGGGCAAGAAATGAGACAAGTTCTCGATCGCGGAAACCTCACCGAAGCCGTCACCAGAATCGAAAAAGACTGGGAAGAAGACTATCAAACATACTTTGAACAAGACTTTGCCGCCCGCGAAAAAACCGCCCAATCAATATCAAAAACTCTTTCCCGCCTAGCAGTTCAAACTAAGAAAAAACCAGCTTTAATTTACGCCATCCCGCGCACAGACCAACTAGAACTAATCTTAATATTGCCCGATCGCCCGCCAATTAACCGCAGCGTCCCCTCAGCCCAAAAAGACAAACTGGTGCCAGTCGTCCAAGCATTTACCAGCGAAATCACCAAAGTAGCACAAATTAATACTACCAGCTATCTAGAATCAGCTCAACAACTTTATCAATGGATAATTGCACCGCTAGAAGCAGACTTGAAAATAGCAAAAATTGACACCTTGCTGTTCTGCGTCGGCGAAGGTTTGCGAACGGTACCCCTAGCAGCAATGCACGACGGAAAGCAATTTTTGATCGAAAAATACAGTATGTCGCGGATTCCGGCATTCAAGCTGATAGACATCAATTACGCCGATATCAGAAACTCCCACGTCCTAGCAATGGGAGCAGAAAATTTCTCAGAAACCGCGAACAAACAACCGCTACCGGCTGTTCCGTTAGAATTAAGTGCGATCGCCCGACAGTGGCCAGGTCAATCCTTTATCAACGAAGATTTTACCATCGTTAACTTGCAATCGCAGCGACTGCAACAAAGATACGGCATCATCCACCTGGCGACTCACGCGGAATTCCGCCCCGGAAGCCCAGATAACTCCTACATTCAATTTTGGGATAACCAACTCAGATTATCTCAAATGAGAGATTTGAAATGGAACAATCCGCCACTGGAACTGTTAGTATTGAGCGCCTGTAGAACTGCCTCGGGAGACAAAGAAGCAGAACTCGGATTTGGCGGCTTAGCGTTGCAATCGGGAGCAAAATCTGCCCTCGCCAGTTTGTGGTATGTGTCAGATGCGGGGACTCTGGCGCTGATGACAGAGTTTTACCAGCAGTTAAAAATCAGCAAACCTCAAGATCCTCCAATCATTAAAGCTGAAGCTCTCAGGCAAGCACAAATTGCTGCGATTAAAGGTAAAGTCACCATAGAAAATGGGCAACTGCGAAGTTCTAGGGGGGAAACTCCGTTGCCGCCGTCTATCCCCAAACTTGACAGCAAAAATTTATCGCATCCTTATTATTGGGCCGCTTTTAGTACGATCGGCAGTCCTTGGTAATTGTCGGGGAGAAACAGGTAAGATGCCTGTTCCACTATGGGGGAGAAACAGTTATAGCGGATCTAGCTCTCATATGAGGTACGTTGTTGGGCTTGAACCCTCTTAGTTGAAGGGTTATGTAAGCTGTCAGTCATACCTCATCTTTTTGAGAAAGGCTATAAATCAATACGGTTTACTTAAGATAGTCATTGCGTAATTGTGGGGAGAAACAGGCAAGATGCCTGTTCCACTATTGGGAAGAAACAGGCAAGATGCCTGTTCCACAATTGAGGGAGAAACAGGCAAGATGTCTGTTACACAATTGGGTTTATTTAAAATATTGTGGGGTGGGCTTCTAGCCCGCACAAAAAGTTAAATCTTTTGGGCCGCAATTGAGGGATAAACAGGCAAGATGCCTGTGCCACAATTGGGGGATAAACAGGCAAGATGCCTGTTTCACAATTGGGTTTATTTAAAATATTGTGGGGTGGGCTTCTAGCCCGCACAAAAAGATGAAGCCCGCCCAATTTCTAGACTTTGCCCGATCGCTTAATCAGTACACTAATCACTTGTCCTGGTTTTGGCCCTCGCTGCGGAGGACTCCAATCGCCGACGGCTGCAAATCCCAGCCGGTACAACGTGTGGATGGTTTCTAAAACGGCTTTGTGGGAACCGAAAACGGTTATCTGCAAGACTTCCTGTTCCGATTCAAAGTCGTCATTTGGACGATCCTCTTCGAGGGCTTCGCTAACGGACGAGTTATCGTCAGGCAAAAATTCCTGTGACATAATATGGTCTCCTAGTTTTTGGTTTTTCTGGTGAGGAAAACCCAAAAACCCAGCCGCCCCGCATACTAACAAAAGGCAGGGCGGCGACAGAGAATGTTATCCTCGATCAGCCTCCATACTGCTCATCCCAGTTTGGCGGTTAGCTGTCCTTAGCTGTTACAGCAGCTTTGGACAGTGCAACTAGATTTTCGGGCGACGCTGGCTGCTTCCTCTTCGAGCAAAGCAACCTTAATTTCACAGCGTAGCGGCTTGTGGGGCCGCCGTCAATGAATTTTAGATTTTAGATTTTAGATTTTAGATTTTAGATTGAAGAATGGCTCTGTTTGGTAAGTCGATCGCTCTTGGATGGCGATAATTGTACGGAACGATATAGCAACCGCCACTACCGATATTGAGATAAATATATAGAATAGAATCGATATATGCTAGGACTCTTTAGCATAAACAGTTTGATGCTCGTACTATGTAACTGTCAGCGGTCAACTGTCAGCGGTCAACTGTCAACTGTCAACTGTCAACTGTCAACTGTCCATCGAGCCTCTTGACCGAAACAGATGATAGGCTATAAAACATAAAGTAATTCAATATCTGTAGCTGTCGCTCAACCAACCACCACCAACCTGTGACAAATCAAGCGGGAGCCTTCAAGGGGAAACAAAAATGAAAAAATTAGAATTTTTACTACAGAAAGAGGGCGATCGCGCCTGGTTGCCCCTAGAAACCCCCGACGTGGAAATTCTAGAAGGCAAATATCGCGTCGTGGCGCGCATTCAGCACCCCAACACCGACATCGAAATTCGCATCATCCATACATCCTTCGACGAAACGGCCCCCCAGCGGAAAGTCCAAAGCAGATCGGCCCGCACCAACCCCGAAGGATTAGTCGTGATTATTCCCTACACTCGTCTCAAACCGGGAATGTGGGAACTCTCCTGCTTACCAGATCCCAAATCAGAACCAGCAAAATCTTGGCAGTATGGCGTGCAATTAGAAGTATTGCCCGCAGAATCGGAAACTTCCGAACCCCTACCCGCGATCGACTCCTCCGAAGCCGCCGCTTTCCCCTCAGCTTCACAAAACGCAGCAGCAGTCGATCGGACACCAACCCAAATCCCAGCCCCACCTCCACCTCCACCGCAGCCGACCAAAATCTACCAATTCCCCCTTCCCCAAACGCCTCAGCCGCCGAACCCCCCAGTCAAACTCGAACTTGAACTCGTACTCGATCGAGAAACCTTCATCACCCAACTCGGCCGCCCCTTAATCATTTCCGGCAAAATCGACATTCCCCAACCACCTCAAAAAACCAGAAGAACACCACCTCCCATCCCCGAATCGCAACTTCAAGAACTCCAAAAACTCATCGGTTCAGCACAACTGCAAATTTACCTGCGAGACCCCCAAACCTCACAAATACTCGCCCAAATCGAGCAGCCGATGCCAGAACAAGCTCCTCCCTGCATCTTTGCCTGCGTTACCTACATCCCACCCGACTGCAAAAGTCGCCTAATTTTAGGAGAAGCAATTCTTAGCAGCGGCGATGTAACTTTAGCCACCAAACTATTTACAATTACAGCCGGTTTAGAACACCTGCTAGAAGCAATTAAAGACGATTTCATCGAAGAAAAACATCAAGCCGAACCCTCTCCAACAGCAGTCAGACCACCTCGGAAAGAAGTACATCCATCCTTCCTCCGGGTAGCACAAAAAAGCTTAGATCTGCCATCTCCCGCAGAAGTCGCTATCAATGAATCTTTAAGCAATGAATCCCTACCCCCTCAACTAAATTCCCGCCAGACTCCAAGTGCGGGCGGCCTAGAATTGCCGGCATTCGGTAACAAACTGCCCGACAGCAGCCGATCGCAATTGCTCTCAGAAATCACCAATTCGTCTAGAACATCCGCCGGGGCGATCGACCAACCAACCAAACCCTCAGACATCGCAACTACCCCAGAAAAGGCCGAAGTTCGGGCGATCGACCAAAAACCCCAAAACACTCCCGAACCAGAAACACCAGCCCCAGAACCTACGCCACCCCCCTCACAAAAGGCATTTCAAACCTTAAACGTCCAAAATAGATTTTGGTCGCGACTGAGTTCCCTAGCCAGCACCGGCGAATCCCCCGAATGGCTGAAAGCAACCAGCCTGTCGCCAACTCCAAAAGCCACCCCCAATACCAGCGAAGCCATAACAGTCGTCGAAGAAAGCAGCCCAACTAAAGTGCAACCAGCAATCAGGGAAACCATTTCCCAACCGCAACCTACTGGCCCGGAAGCGAGAGAATTTGTGGTGTTTGACGAGCCCCCGCAGCCGAAACAAGTTGCTCAAAAAACCACCAAAGTAGAAGCAGAAGCAACTCCACCAACTCCCTACGTTTTGTCAGAAGACGAGTCAGTACCGATGCCCATCCTGGAATTGCCGCGCGCCCAAATCCTTGCAGGCCAGGCTGTAATAGTGAAAGTGCAACTACCGGAATTAATGCCGCGGATTTATGTAAAAGTTTGGGTATTCGATCGGCAAACCTACCTAATTCTCGACGGGCCGCGCTGGATTACCGAATTTACAGCTACCGGGTTGGGAAATATGCGAGCTAGTATCGAGTTAGAGATTCCCTACGGCTGCATGGAAATTGAATTTGAGGCGATCGCCGTCGAAATGCAAACTCAGCGGGAAAGTCACAAAGTCAGCGTTCACCGCCAAGTTTTACCGCCAGCCGCGCCCACTTTGCCTCTGGAAGGTTAAATTGTCGATCGCTCGCTCGATGAATAATATTCACATTTAATAACCACAATCAAATTGGTTCGTAGTGAGGACTTTAGTCCTTCTTTCCCTCGGACTAAAGTCCTCACTACAAACTAATTAGATTATCGGTAATAGACCTCTTGCAAAAATCGGAAAACACCCTGAAATTATCTGCGTTAATCTGTGTTTATCTGTCTGAAATCTGCGGTTGAAGGATCGATCGAAGACTTATGCAAGAGGTCTAATCTACCGGACATAATATAAGGACTAAAGTCCTTACTACAAACTTAATTGTGGTATTTTTTCAAGTCGATCGCACTAACTGCCGAAACTTCTTCTTAAACTTATTCTTATACACATAGATCGATCGCTGAAAATCCTCAACTTGCAGCGACATCTCCGCAGCCAAACCCGTGCGATTCCAAGCATCCTCCTGACACTTGCGGCGGCAAAAATTCATCGGTTCCGAGTAAACCTTAGATGTCGATAAAGTCGGCTTCGGCCCGCACCAGTGAATCACAGTCGCCGACTCGCGATCGCCCGCAGGCCCGTTTTCTGCCACCGGAAACCGCTTTCTCAGCAAATCCTGGTCAAAATCCGGCACCAACAACTGCATATCCACATTCTGCACCCGCAGTCGATTTTCCCCGGCCGCCCGGAAAATCATAAAGTTCAAAAACCCCATTTCTCCGTACTTAAATATCCCCGGATTAGCCTCCGTAAAATCTAAAATTTCTATGTATTCTTCCAAGCTAAAAATACCGCGTTTAGCAAAAAAAGTACCCGTGCAGAAATAGTTCGATCGCGATTCCGACCACCGAAACTTCGGGAAATGCTTTTCAACGCCCGGAATATCAAAGAAAAATTCCGAAACATCTGCATCCGAGTAATCGTAACAAGGCTTATCTATCGTAAAATCAAATTCTTTAAAATTAGCCAATTTCAGAACATCGCCCCAGACGATCGTATCGGCATCCAAAACCATAAAATTCGACCAAGGGCTTTCCCAGAAAGCAATCATTTTAGTTTTACCCCACCCAAAACTTCTTTTCCTGAGAACCTCTTGGGAAACGTTTGTGCGATCGATAACTCGCACCCCGTAAGACTTTTCCAAAGCACTCACAGAAAACGTACCATCAATCAACAAACAAATCGGTACATCTCCCAGGAAATATCGAATGCTAGCACAGCAACCCTTAGCAAACAGATAATCCTGGTCGCAGCAGGCAATAATAATACCAAAATCTTCCATAACTCTCACTCTTTTTCTAACTTGCCAACCCACAACATTTGGATTGTTTGTTTTTTCGGCACATCTATTTTCGAGTTGTGCATTTTTGCCAGCTTAGCACTAAAATTCTGCGTTCGCCCGTAAACAAAAACATCGCTAAAACCGCTGGGAATTTTGGGTATCGCGGGTGGGTCTAGCAACTGAGCTTGACGGCGCCCTTCCTGGTCAAGCAACACCAATTGCCACATCACTTTCGGCTCTAACAAATGACTCATTGACAGTATATTTCCCAGAGTGACTTCCGAGATATCACTGACAACCAGCGGCTTAGGAGCGCGATCGATCCTCCGAGCAATTACGGGATTTTCCCGGCCCAATTCCTTAGTCCACCAAGTCTCGGCTTGAGAACTAACAATATTCGACAGCACAGAGCCCGTTAGCAGTACAACTGTCAGAACTTTCCACATCTGCCGTTTCCAGCTTGGCACGCCCAGCGCGCTAATTTTAGTCGCTAACAGGTAAGCAACAGATATTTGCATCGCCAAATAAGTCGGAAATAGATAGCGAGGTTTAGTCGATCGGATTCCTCCCAATATAACATCTGGTAGCATCACTGCCACTGCTGTCACCGCCATCAACACCAGCAAAAACAGCCAAACCTGTTTCTTTGTCTCACAACACAGAAAATAAACCGCATAACTTACGATTGCCAATAAAATCAAAGTCGCTGCCATCAACCCAATCAAATTTATTGATGTAGCCTGAGAATTTAGCCCAAAATCCCAAAAAACACGACCGATATTCCCGCTCCAATTATTAATCAAAGATAGCAAATTACTGTCTCCATTCGCCCAAAGAGTCGCCTCTTTTGCTGCCTTTTTGTTTATTACTAGAATCACCATCCAAGGCAGAAAAGCTACCAAAGACAAGCCAATTGCCATCACGTAATTAACTACCTTGCGATTCAACCTATAACCTTGCATTCCCCATACATAAATTCCGTGTCCCAAAGCGACTAACAGGCTAAACAAGTGTGTGTAAAATCCCAGAATAGTTGCTACTGCATAAATACTCCAACTTAGCTTAGTTTGAAGCCGCATTGCTCTCAGCAGAGACGCACAAGAAACTAAAATCAGCACCGGCCACAAGCTGTAGGGACGAGCTTCTTGAGCGTAAAGCACGTGCAAGGGAGAAACTGCTAGCAATCCCACGGCTATCCACGCCACTTCTGGTGCTGGAAACAATTCTCGGCACAGCCAGTACAGAGCGGGAAATGCTAACAAACTCACCCAAACTGAGAAACTTCTCGTCGATAAAGGAGAATCACCGAATAGTTTTCCCCAATACTTGACTGCCAGAAAATATAGAGGCGGCAGTTGAGGTTCTTCAATGGCAATACCTTTAACTGTATCGCCAAAATTTTTTGCGGGATTGGAGCGCTGATATTTCATCAAATCTTGTGCGCCGACTAACTGAACGCTGCTTATTTCATGCAGCACTTCTGTTTGCGTGTATCCCGAAATCCGCAGGGAAGTAAATACTTCATCATACCAATAAAACTTTGTGTCGATGTTGGTGAATCGAAAAAACAATCCTAATATCAATAAGATAACTACTAAGAAGCCCAGTTTGCTTTTAATCAAAGTCATAGATGGAAGGTGGCAAAAAAGATAGATGCTGCGCCTCAATGTAACATACCAGAGCGAGGTTAAGTGCATTGCCACATCTACAGGTTCTTCGATCGCCCTCTAATAATTTGTGGCATTTATTTATTGTGTTAGTAGCGAATGAGGAATGTCCTGGAGGCACTCCTTGCTCTCATACACCGTTTTTTTAACTGCGAGCGATCGCATCAAAGCAAGTATTTTCGTCCATTTGACCGGGTTGATCCGTCCAGGAATGGTGAAGGCTCAATAGCTCCTTGTTCGGTAGCATAAATCACATACAAAAGGTGATTTGAAAGACATCGGCTGTGCCAAAAAAATAACTGGCTGTAAAACTCCTTCGCAGCGAGGGAACAAAACTTTAATTTTAGGTCACAGACATTCAGTCTGCTGCCACTGTCAAACTACAAAAAAATTGTGTTAAAATAGTGGCAAATTCAAGTCGCCGAACGGGGCATCTCAAAAATGCCGATCGCGCTGGCAAGTCTCGACTGGTGGGCGCATCAGAACACCCAAATTGGTCAAGACTGGAATTTTGCCCCCACGGGTGCATCTAGCAGCGTTTAACCTTCCGTTCCCCACTGCTGGCGGAAAAATAACCCCGTCCGGGCCGCGAGGTTTAAAGTTAGGTTAAAAAGCTTGACATAATAGGATCGAAAGCTGTATAAGGAATGCGACAAGCAGCCCTAATCCTACCTATAAGTGTGTGTTAACTCAGACATAAGCAAGGACTATCAGTATTTGTCAGTTTGAGGCGATTGTGGTCTAACCCATACCACTGGTTGTCGATCGCCCTGTCGGAGAAAGCAACTCCAGCAAGTCTGGCGATCGACAGATGAAATTAGCAACTGATGGTATAATCAAGCGTAGTGTAATGTGGGCTTGACCTAAATTGGGGTCTGGGCTGTAAAAAGGGCCAGCCTTCTACGTTCAAGCAGGAACTAGACACGCCTACTGTGCATCAACAGTTATGGATAGGTTCTATTTTTTTGGCAGTTATTGTCAACAGGCAAGGAACCACAAAAAGTATCAGTTGGGAATTGCCGATCGAGTTGAATAGAGTGTGAAGGTGTGAGGAAAATGAACAGAACTTTTTGGAATTTACTTCTAGTATCCCCGGCAATTCTGGGGCTATCATCAGTCGTCAGTACCGCTGCGATCGCTACTGAAGCGACCGCAACCGCTGAAGCCAACCAGGTAGCAACAGCACAGCCATCTGAGTCAAAAATTGTAGAACCAGTTGCAGCAACCCCTGCTGCCCCAGAAAAGCTGGCTTTAAACAGCATCGCTCCGGCGGCAGAAACCCCGATCGCCAACTCCGCAGACGCCGAAAAACTGGCAGCAATCGCACCAGAAACCAGCGCCACAGAACTGCAAACAGCAGCGATCGACATCAATACAGCAGCACCCATCGCCCCCGCCACCACAGCGGCAGCGATCGCTCCCCTACCTGCTGTCACCACAGCCCAACCATTGCCCCAAGCCTCAGACTTGGCAGTGGAAAGCACCCCGACAGCAACCGCCAAAACTGAAGTGCCAGCAATTGCTAGCACCCCAGCCGCCAAGGTAGAAATTGCTCAGACAGCACCCGCAGGCATGGGCGGCCCGATCGTCCCAGCAGCACCCCAAGCCCTCCCCGCCGAACCATCTGGAGCCATGTCCCAAGTGACATCGGTCTCTCAGCTCTCCGACGTGCGGCCGACAGATTGGGCATTCCAAGCCCTGCAATCGCTAGTCGAACGCTACGGTTGTATCGTAGGCTATCCCGACGGCACCTACCGCGGCAACCGCGCCCTGACTCGCTACGAATTTGCAGCCGGCGTCAACGCTTGCTTAGACCAAGTAACCAAGCAAATTAGCTCGGCAACATCGACCTTCGTCACCAAAGACGACTTAGCCATCCTGCAACGCCTGCAAGAAGAATTTGCAGCCGAACTCGCTACCCTGCGCGGACGAGTAGACGGTCTGGAAGCTCGCACCGCAGAACTCGAAGCCAACCAGTTCTCCACCACAACCAAACTGGCAGGAGAAGCCATTTTTCTCGCCAGCGACAGCTTCGGAGATGGTATCGGCCTGCGCGACGACAAAACTTCCACCACCCTCGGCTACCGGGTGCGGTTGAACTTCAACACCAGCTTCACCGGCAAAGACTTGCTCAGAACCCGCTTGCAAGCTAGAAACGTCGCCAACTACGGTGCAGCCACTGCCACTGGTACAAACATGGCTCGCGTCGCCCTCACCGGCGAAGACGGCAGCCAATTCTCCCTCGATCAATTGTGGTATCGCTTCCCAGCAGGCAACGCTACAGTCTGGTTCGGGCCGAAAGGACTGAGGCTCGATGACGTTGCCGAACTGACTACTCCCTTAGAAAGTCCTAGTAGCGGCGCTATCTCCGCGTTTGGACGTTACAACCCAGCAGTGTTCCGCGGCCCCGAAGGAGCAGGTGCTGCTATCAAATACAACTTTGGCGCCGTGAGAGCCACAGTCGCCTATCTTGCCTCCGACGGCGATGCTCCCAACCCAGCTAATGGCCGGGGCGTTTTCGACGGTTCTTTCAGCGCTTTGGGTCAGCTCAACTTCTCCCTAAGCAAATTTATTGACATTGGTGCAACTTACAACCGGAAATACAATCGGGGTGGCGATGTTGCGATCATGGGCGGCACAGGCAGTGCCTTGGCTAACCGTCCCTTCGGTCAAATATCGACTGCATCAGATAACTTTGGGGTACAACTTAACCTCAAACCCAGCCCGCGCTTCCAGTTGGGTGGTTGGTACGGTTACACCAAGGCTCACCAAGAACGTGGCGCAGATCGAGACGCTACTATTCAGAATGGTGCTCTTTTCTTGGCCCTGCCAGATTTTGGCAAGCCTGGAAACCTCCTCGGTTTTATTGCCGGTGTACCGCCAAAAGTTACTGAGAGCGATGTCAGAAGAGATCGCGACACCTCTTATCACTTAGAGGGTTTCTATCGCTTCCAAGTTAATGACTTTATTTCGGTGACACCCGGCGTTTACGTGATTCTGAATCCGGAACACAACAAACAGAATGATGATATCTGGGTAGGAGTCCTGCGGACAACCTTTAGTTTCTAAGGTTCCCTAATATCTAGTTACAAGTAAAAGCGGCAGGCGACTGCCGCTTTTTCTTTTTGGTCAAAAGCAACGGAGGAGACGGCAGTGCCGTGTCCCTACCGAAAATAATATTGTAGGGAAACGGCACTGCCGTCTCCTAATTTTGGCTACTAATAATTCCGATGCCACCGGATTTGATATCAATTTCGATGCCATCGGAATGACAAGCGAGGAGACGGCAGTGCCGTTTCCCTACCGAAAATAATATTGTAGGGAAACGGCACTGCCGTCTCCTAATTTTGGCTAATAATTCCGATGCCACCGGATTTGAGATGATATCAACCATCAACAGTCAACAAAATTAGGAATTTTGGCGGCAAATCCCGAATACCGAGGTGTAACCGTGCAGAAATGTGCTGCCCCCGACAGGGCCGATTTCGCCGTTGCAGAAAAAGCCGCTCAAGGGGATGTTTTTGAGGTATCTGCCGAACAGTCGCGAGTCAAAGTTCGATTGACCGTAAAGCCCTTCCCCGCGCCCCAGACAGGAGAACATCAAGGCGCCGGCACTGGATGTACCCCTGTCCTCGGCCGATCGCTGATGCCGATCGAGCAGCATTTCTAGATCTTCTGCGGAGGTGCGGGCGTCCCGCAGGTGAAATTGGATGCGCTGTCCGGGACGGACTCGATCGCCGATCGCAATTGCCCCCACTTTCGGATCTACACCCAACAAATTGCGGATTAAAAAATCCCCAGGCTCTAATGTCATCTTGAATTCATCGCTGACTAAGCCGACAAATAACGAGTGCTGCGCTAATTCTCTGTCTGCTTCGCTCAAAGTTTGAACTAACTCTCGCAGGGCGTCTAAGGGCGATCGCTCGATGCCCCTGCTGCCCATATCGTCGGTTTGTTCTTCGAGTTTCAGCAAAATATTGCGCTCTCCTTCCGTCACCCGATAAGGATGCCCGATCGGTCTACAGCCTTGCGCGACGATCGTTTCCAGAACTATATTCCCGCTCAAAGCCACTCCCACCGTCCCTTCTCGGTACAACTGATAGTCGCAAAACAGCGCCGCACCTCTGCCCGCACCGTCCCCGCCGGCCAGTCCTCCTACCTTCGGCGCGCCCGGATAGGCATAATCGAGTCCTTGGAGCAAATCGTTAATTTGTGAGGAAAATGGGTCTGCCAAGATGATAAACTGCGGTTCTTCCTGGGCAGGCACACCCAAGACATTCACCCAAGTATCCGGGGGGCTGTCCAAGTCCGGCAGTTCTTCTGCACCGACGTGAAAAGTTCTGACGTTTACTCCAGGTAAGCGGGCTAAACTCAGGCTGACTGCGGGAGAACCCTCTACTTCTTCGGTGAGCCCGCCCCGGTTCGTGCCGATGACTCCTCCCCCGCCGCAGCCCAAAATCGCGGGCACGGGCAGCAATTCTCGCAGTAAAGGCATCAGCCGAGAATACTCGCTAGCAAAGGCAGATGAGATAAAGATCAGGGCTAAATCTGCCGGGCCTTGTAATTCGCGATCGGCTTGTTCTACAACTTCTTTCAGGGCTGATTCTAAAGACGGACGGGTTGATAAAGCACTGACCCATTGCATTTGGTTTTCGTACATAAGGCAAACTTCTCTATAAAAACTATTTCTATAGCTTGTAAAAGTATAGTCATTTATTACATGACACAGGAGGCATGAAGTCCCTCCCCCTTCTTTCTTACTTCGAGCGGATTGACCCGCCTCGGCTGAGCTACGCAGATCCCTATCCCATTGCTAAAAGCATTTGGGATTGCTTTTCTCATGATATTGTAAGACCCATTAACATCGGCATTAATTAATTGACCGCTCGATGTTTTGTACAATCCTCTCTTAATTCGTTTGCCACTAAACTTGACATCCTGGGCGCTATTCTGACCGTAAACAGAAATCGGGTCTAAAGAAATAAAACTGGAGACAGAAGTATATGATTCTTCCTGTAACATCACTCTTATCCCAACTAATGCAGCCTTATATTCCAACATCTCAATCAATCGATCATGAGGAATTGTGACGAAGTTCTGATTAGTTTTTTTCCCCAAATTTATCTCGTTTTTCCATTGTACATTTTTGCCAATTACCAGAGTCCCAATCTTGAGTTCTCTTAAAAGATTGATAATGTCACGACTGGCATGGTGCAAGTAATTATCGATTTTCTGGTTTCGACAACGAGTCAAGCGCTGAATTCTACGCGATGTTTGGCGCAGACCTTTCAATCGAGACTGTATATGTGCCTTACGTTTGTTGTAGAATTGATTAATTGATTTCAGTGGTCGCCCGTTAATCAGTAAAGGGACAAACCCCGGCTGATTTGAAGTTAGCGCTCCTAAATTATTCAATCCTAAATCTATACTAGCTACTGATTCTTTCTGATTTGCATCACTGGTGGACTCCGGCTCATCGTGAATTACCTCAATCGCATAAGAATCACACTTGGAAACTAACCTAACTTGACATATTTTCTCTGGTTTTACCTGAGTTTTAATTGAGATATCAGTCCCTGAAATTTTGATAATTCCTTTCGGTAATTGCTTACTACTAATCGCCTGAATTGTGTATACAACAAGGTTTCGCCCTTTGACTTTATCTTTATACTTAGGTAGTTTTGGGCATCCCGTGAATTTTGTGGGCTGCATTTTATAAGCTTTAACGGTTGCAAAAAAACCTTGCCAATTCTTGTCCAATATCATCAAGATTTGTTGGCTTACTTTCGCTGGCAATGCTTTGTATGCTGGATGAGATTTCATCAACTGAGCCATTTTGTTGTAGTTGAGATACCCCCATCCGTATACAAAGTTTTGGCGGATAACGTAGTTGGCAGCATTGTAGAGATTTTTTGATTTAAAGGCTAACCGATCGATAGTGGCGAAACGATGTTCTGTGGATTTAATGATATGTCTCTCTGCTAATTGGATTCAGACTCTCCATTTTTTAACTCGGCAATGATTCTCTCCGTTTTTCGTGCTCCCAGGCGTTGTCCGTAAAGTCGAGCAGCAAAACTTGTGACAACAGCCACTAAGTCTTGCATTAATTCATCTCGCCCATTGTCGGCTAAATTGACAATTTCTAGCTTAACTCCTGATCTTAGTAGAAGTATGTCTAGATAATGTGTGCCAAATCTAGCTAGACGGTCTTTATGTTCAATTAAAAGAATATTGTAGTCATCTTGTTGGAGTAAAGCTTCTAGTTGTTTTCTGTTGTCATTTAATCCGCTGCCAATTTCTTTGACATTTCTGACGATTTGATAACCGTTGGCTATCGCATATTCGGTTAATCGAAGTGATTGGCGGTTGAGATTTTCCTTGTTTTCAGAAGACGAGACTCGGCTGTAAATTGCAACTCGATTTTGTTTCAACTCCGAACGTGGTTTTTGTGGCGAATAGTCAACTATAATTAAACCGCTTTCTGTTTGCCGTGCCGGATGTGGTAGCTTGCCAGTCTTCCACCACCGCCAAGCTGTTGTATAACTGATGCCTATTGCTTTTGCGTAATCGGGTAGTTTCATTTTGCCCTCCTGACTATATGGTACTACTATTGCTTACTGTTGCTTATAGTTTTAATAAAGTTTTACAATACTTAGGCTAACCGGAACAGGCCACTGACGGGACGGTTTTATGGGGCGATCGATTCCCCTCGCAGTCCGCGATCGTGTTAACATAAGTTAACATGAGTCTCGACTCAATCTGTTTAGTGTTAAAAGCCGTGTTCAGCAAAATCTTAAAAGATAAAGCTCAATACAGTTTGACACACCAACTTCGTGTAATGTTTTCATAAAAAGTCAGGTCAGCTCAACCTGCATTCATGCCTGTGGACTAGAACCCGCCGACGGGATCTGGGCAAAGCAGGAAGTAAAGACGGCGGCCGCGATCGCAGTTAGGGATGGTTTCTATCTGGGCTGCCACAGCAGCACATCTCAAGCTAGTATTAGTTGAGATCGCCAGACAGAAACGGCAAGTCAAACACAAGCTAACATCCAAAAAGAAAACCTTTCATACCAACAAGTTTATGACAACAACACCCGCAGGCAACATCGAAGAAAAAATTGAAGAAGAACTAGAAAGCGCTCGTACCGTCTGTGACTTGAAGGGCGCCACTTCCGGGGAATGTGCAGCAGCGTGGGACGCAGTTGAAGAACTGCAAGCTGAAGCTTCCCACCAAAAGCAAGTCAAACCTAAGAATTCTTTTGAAAAGTATTGCGATGACAATCCTGACGCTGCTGAGTGCCGCATCTACGACGAATAAACGAGCAACTTAGTTTTCTCCCTTCGATCCCGCGCCGAAATTAACTTTTGGCGCGGGATTTTTTGATCGGTTTATGAAGCAACTAAGGAATGAGAATTAAATAACTTACAATTTTTTTTATTGTTCTTGTGGGATGGGCGTCCCGCCCGTCCTTTCTGGACGGGCGGGACGCCCATCCCACAAATATGTGTAAATTATTTAATTCACGATCCTAAGAAGACCTAAAAAGACCGCCGTCTTATCTCATCCCTGCTTTTTGAGCGCTTTTGTAGTAAAATCTGTCAGA
This sequence comes from Microcoleus sp. PH2017_28_MFU_U_A, assembly GCF_020738035.1. Classification (NCBI taxonomy): domain Bacteria; kingdom Bacillati; phylum Cyanobacteriota; class Cyanophyceae; order Oscillatoriales; family Microcoleaceae; genus Microcoleus; species Microcoleus sp. PH2017_28_MFU_U_A. Next base: position 7,153 of record NZ_JAEQCX010000023.1, on the reverse strand, counting down.
AATAAGTAAGTATATTTTCCCAAAGATGTTTAGTCTTTTATTGGCAGCCACCGGGCCTTGGTTTCAACCACTTGTGTGGATGGATTACCGGTTGTCGGTGTTATTAACCATTTCGATCCCGCTGGTAGTGCTGATTTGGGCTGTTTTTGCTTCATCTGACGCGATCGCCCGTTTGTTGATGATTTATTGGCGGGTGGCGAGTTTGTTGGCAATTACACTTTACCTGATGATGGCTGCACTGCCTGTAAGCTTTGTGTCGTCGGTGATGGGGAGGGCATTGATTCCTGCTTGTCTGTGGTTTTGGGAAGATTTAAACGACGAAATTGCCGATCGACCGCAGTCGTCTTTAAAGCTGGCTTTTACAGCTTGGCGGTGGGCGATTACTGTTTACAGCGGTTTGGGCGCTCTAGCTCAAATTCCCTTCTTAACCTGTGCCTTTAAATCTCAAATACAAGTAATTGACGAACCTTTTTGCAGCGTTTGGTTTGACCCGCCTTGGCTGTACAAACAGATGTTTCATGCTAAAGCAAGCCCTCAATTTTTGGGATTTTTGGGTTTGACAGGTTTAGCAATTTATGTGGTTTACTTATCATACTTTGTCCTAATTAGATTGGGAAAACAAGGCAGATCTGCTACAGGGAATTAAGTTGATTTCAAGGAAGTATTTGCTTCCTAAATTCCTGTTAATCTCTTCAAAAAAACTCAGAAATAAAAAACGGGGCAAATTTACGGAAAAATAAAAACAATAAGAGGATGGTAGAAGTGGGTGTAATGTTAGTGGAAAAGACTGTGATTGATAGCAAAGAAGCATACTTACAATGCTTAGAAAAGCTGATTTGGGCGATCGCTCGCCTCAACGCAGAAGTCGAACCAACCGAACTAGCTCGGATTGCCGAACTTATAGTTCAGCCGATGACCGGGCCCTGGCGGTTTTTCCATACTCCCGAACATATTTTTGAGGTCGGGGGAAATCAAGATGCGATCGAGGTTTTGGCAGCTTTATTTCACGATATCGTCTACGTACAAGTCGATCACAGCATTAACTTTAACGTCAGCTACTACATCACTCCTGTTACCAAAGAGGTTAACAAACAGCTACGGATTCGGGAGCAATCTGAACTCCCTGCTGATGCTACCTTAGAAATGGTAATGCTCATATTCGGTTTTGTACCCGGAGAAGTGCTCAATCCCTTCGTCGGACAAAACGAATTTCTCAGCGCTTTAGTTGCAGCAAAATCTCTCGAACCATTTCTCAAGCCCGAGCAATTGCTTCAAATTGTCGCCTGCATAGAAGAAACAATTCCGTTTCGCTCCGCCGAGTGGGGAGTCACCGCAACTCGGCGCCTTTATGACCGCTTGCAAGCAATAACTAGCCTGTTTCACCTCAGTTTAACTGATGAGCAAATACGGGAAACAGTGAAAAAAGCTGTGCGAATTGCCAACCGGGATGTAATTAGTTTTGCTCACGAAAGTTCAGCCCATTTTTTGGCAAATACCTGGAATTTATTACCGGAAACTAATCACAATATCACCAGCTACGGTTTTTATACAGTTCGCGACTACCGAGTTGCTTTGCTGAAGATGGAGGGTTTTCTGACTTATCTCAAGCCCGAGGTGATTTTTCGGCAGTTTGAGGGATTCCCAGACGATCGCACATATCAACGCTGGGAAACTACTGCTAGGTACAATCTCGAAATTGCCCAGCTTTATCTGGGGTGCAAACTGGCTGCTATCGCCCTGCTGGAAGCTTTTTCTTCAGGTTTGGGACTCGATGTTTCTCTGGCCATGATGATGGGAGAACTGCCAGATAGAGCCGATAAAGGCATCCGTCTGGAAAGCTTTTTTCCTGAAATAGAGAAACCTCACCAACCTCAAACTCCTTTAGAAACAGAAGTATTCAATTTATTAGAAAATGGGCGGGCGAAAAGCAGTTCTAATACCGATTTGGAAAACTCCCCCCTAGCAACGTTTATGGTCAAAATTGTGGGATTTGACGAAATGCGCTATCAGTGCGATCGGGCTAAGCAATTTTTTAGGGCCAATCTGGAAGCCGATGACTTTATTACCGACTTTAACCCCATCGTTACAGAAATTGTCGTTGACTCAATTCTTAAGTTGTTTGAAACCCGCAAATCTACTATCTACCGATACTACGATATCACTTCTGAGTTAAAGTCCAAACCCCAGACCAATTTTCCGGTACGCCTCTCTCAATCAAATGATTGACTCGCTCCAAATACAGTGCAGCCGTTTTATCGTCAGGATTAACGGCTAAAACTTGATAAAAACAGATTTTAGCAGCCTTAAATTCGTGAGAGCGATAATGTTCTAAACCCCGTTCAAAATCAGTCTGAGTTTGTAACTTCATTTCCCTGAGCAACTCTGTTTCCCCATCGAGGACTTCATAGATAGAAATTGGCTGCTGTTTTCCCTTGACAATTACTCTATCTAAAAAACGGATTTGATACTGTTCGCGATCCGTCAAATTATCCAAAACTTTCTCGGAAATTATCAAAGATACTCCATATAACTTAGTGAGACTTTCCAGACGAGAGGCTAAATTGACATTATCCGAAAAAGCATCTCCCTGCATTCTCTCCGCTTCCCCAACTATACCCACCATCATGTGACCAAAATGCACTCCTACGCCGACTTGAATCGGTGGATATCCGCTGTGTATGCGATCGGCATTATATTCGTACACTTGTTGCAGTTTAGCGATTCCACCTTTGACAGCATCGTCAGCACCGTTGGGAAAAACAGCCATCATCCCATCTCCTAAATACTTGACAATAAAGCCGTGATGTTCTCTAATTTTTGGACTTACTTCTCGCAGGTAATCATTAACAAAGTCAAAGTTTTGCTGCGGAGTCATCGTTTCGGAAAGGGCAGTAAACGAGCGAATATCGCTAAACATGACTGCCATTTGTTTGCTGACATGATTCCCTAATTGGATATCCACAATGCTTTCTTTTTTCAAAAAGTCTAAGAAAGCATCGGGGAAAAATCGCCCGTAGGCGCTATTAGTTTGCGATAAATTGATGTGAGACTTAATTCTGGTTAACAGTTCGTCTTTCGAGAAGGGTTTAGTTAGATAGTCATTTGCTCCGAATTGAAATCCTGCTATTAAGTCTGATACTTGATTTTTGGCAGTTAGCATCACTACGGGCAACTCGTGAGATGGGTATTTCTCTCTGAGTTTAGCGCAGACTTCATAACCAGACATTCTGGGCATCATGATGTCGAGAATGATTAAGTCAAAATGCACCCCGCTTTCCAAGAGTGATAAGGCTTGTTCGCCGTTTAGTGCCTGAATGACACTGTAATTTTGTAGAGAAAGGTGATTGTTTAAAACTTGCAGGTTAATCGGATCGTCATCAACTATCAAAAGTTTAAATTTTTCGACTTCTAATAGCGCAGTGGCTTGCTTTACTGGATTCGGAGCGGGTTTAGGCACATTCCAATTGGAGGATAGATAAGTTTTATTTCTGTTGTTTTCTGATTCTGAATCCTGAATTGGCGATGCTAGCTGCCGATTTATTCCTGCTTCGCTAGGATGAATGGTTTCGGGAGAAAGAGGTAGGGTAAATGTGAAACGCGAACCGATGCCGATTTGGGATTCTGCGTATATTTTGCCGCCGTGGAGTTCGACAAATTGTTTGGAGAGTGTCAAACCTAAGCCTGTGCCTCCGTATTGCCTGACTGTGGAACCGTCGCCTTGTTCAAATGGTTCAAAAATGCGATCGAGATTCGCGACAGAAATTCCGATTCCTGTGTCGGAAACCGTGACAGCTATTTTAAAATCTGGGTTTGATGCTGGGAGATTTGACGGGGACACTCCCAGAGATGTTTTGCCGTCGGTATCTACAATTGCTGCTGATATTTTTACCGTGCCGGATTCCGTAAATTTAATCGCATTTCCAATTAAATTGTAGAAGATTTGTTGCAGGCGGTTTTCGTCGGCTAAAACTAATGGCAAATCTGAATCGATGGCATTAATTAATTCTAAATCTTTGCCAGCCGTTAAATGTTGACAAACGGTGAGAATCACTTCGACAATTGACCTCAATCCTACACTCTGAAGCTGCAATTCTAGTTTCTGATTTTTGAGTTGGGCAAAGTCAAGAATGTTGTCAACAAGTTCGTTGAGTCGCCTGCCACTGCTGGCAATCATTGAGAGGTTTTGTTGTTGAATTTCTGATAACGTTCCGGTGGCGCCGTCAATCATTGATTCGGCAATGCCGATCATTCCGTTAAGGGGAGTTCGGAATTCGTGGGAAGTGTTGGCTAAGAATTCGTCTTTGAGTTTGTCGAGTTGCTGCAATTCTTGATTCTGAGTTTCTAGGGTATTGAAGGATATTTGCAGTTGAGATGCCATGCTGGTAAAGGATTTGGCTAGCTGCCCTACTTCGTCGGTGCGATCGAGATCCAGCTCAACTTTGTGCTCCCATTCTCCTCCCGCAAGGTTTTTGGCTGCTGCGTTTAATCGCAGAATTGGCTTTGTGAGCGATCGCGCTGTCAAAGTTCCAATAATTATTGATAGAAATAGGGCAGCGATACAAAGTAAAATAGTGCTGCGGGTGTTGCTATTGATTTCATCCATGAAATCGTTTGCTGGAATTACTACCACCACCAACCAATCCAGTCCTACCTGGTCTTTATAGGACAGAATATGTACAAAATTAGATTGATTGTTAAGTTTAAATTGTAGCTTTTGTGGTGGTTCAACTAAGCTCAAGTTGAAACTACTAATTATGTGTTTTGCTGCCGATGCAGTTAAGGGATTTGTGCTATCAATTGCTGGCAAGCGTTGCAATTTGCCACTGGCGTCAGTAATGTACGGTTTTTCCTCCGTCGAACTGCCAACTATTGCGCCCGATCGCTCCATAATAAATACCTGACCCGATCGACTAATTTTGATTTTTCTAAGAAAATCGCTAATTTGACCCAAAAGAATATCGACTGCCATGATGCCACGAAAGTCGCCCTTCTTATCATAAAATGGCTGAGCCACAGTGATTCCCAAATCGCCTTGAAAAAATGTATAAATCGCAGTCCATATCGGTGATTCGGCTGCGGTTGCACCAATGTACCAAGGGCGAGTTCGCAAGTCATAAGTTGGTTCAAAACGCAACAGCTTCGTTCGATCGCCGAAAGCATCTAGCTCATAAAAAGAACGTCGGGGAAAGTTTTCTGTAATTCTGGTAACTAATTGACCAGATTCCTCTCGACTAACTCCAATAAACTGACCTTCTTTCGTCCCTAAATAGATTTGACGCACCGATGAAAATATTTTTACCTGCTGCCAAAAGGAGCGTTCAGTTTCTAGAAAATCTTCAGGTCTCAGTTTCCCAAGTTGAGCTGCACCTGCGTTGAGTTGGACAATATTATAAGGTTTTTCTAAGTAATGCGCGAGGTGTTCTTGAATGCGCCCACTGATTTCGCCCTGCAAGTTGTCTGCAAGTTTTTGAATTGCTTGTTGTCCATTTTTGAACGACAAATATCCAACTATACTGACTACGGCGAAAGTTTGCACGACGAATGGCAATGTCAACGCTAAACCGAGGGGCATAGTACCAGATATTTTTGCGATCGATCTACTAATTATTTTCACTAACATAATAAATAGTCTAACTTCTCAGAGATCCAGCCCAAATCCGCAGATTGTTGCATTTGAGCATAATTAGTAATTAGTTTCAGCTAATTGGCGATCGCGAATTCCGCGCAAATTAGCAATACTGGCTGCGTGATGTAATAAAAAGCACCGAGTCAAACATACGCAAATTCCCCAATTTAACGCATTGTACCTCATGATATAAATCTCCGCTACACAATTATTCCCTGCTACTTTACATAATTAAGTGCGGCCTCATAGAATGTCTAATTAAGTCAACCCTCAACCCTCAACTCTCAACATCCATCTGTTACATCCATTAAAATATATTAGCCAACTTCCTTTCTTGTGTCACTCATCTAAGCTACCTCAAACAAGCGTCACTAGAAAAAGCGACTGTTAAACCGCTTTTCCCCACAGCTACAACTGGGGAATAGCAAGTCTAGCAACTCGCAAACAACCAAGGTCAAATCAAAAAACCATCCAAAGCACAAACGCAATTCACATTAAATGACGTTGGGGCTGTTATTGTTACTTACTACCTGAAACTATGCCGTTATCCAAAATGAAAATATCCGCTAACTTCAGCGATGGTTGAATGCCAGCGGAGCTTGTTGGGCAATTACTGATAGAGCATTCAGCGGGCTTATTTCCCGCACCAATACTAGAAGTTTGTGACAACGGCAGATGAGCGAGGGAACACTCGACTATTGATAGCAGCGCATCTAAACTTTATCGCATCAAATCGCCAAATTATATTTGTTTTGCAACATAAATATTAATTTTGGCAGTCAACTATCGTTCGCAATTGAATTAATCATGTATAAATCTGATAACTTTTGTTACCGCCTAATTGTTGGCAGTTTAGCAGGCTCGATTATGATTTCACTTACTTTTGGCATGACACTCTCTGTCATGGGCAAGGAAATCCCTCCGCTTTTTGTTGTGATTGGCAGTAATGCGATCGGCGCCATCTCCGGTCTGCTAGCTCCTTCACCTTCAGAAAAAGAAGCAGAAAAAAAATAGGTTGTTTGTGCAGCAAGTCTATTCAACCTTACTGACTAGGTAAGTAGTTGCGCTTCAGCGCGCTCTTTATAAGACAATACAGTTGACTTAAGAAAAATCTGACTTGCCCAAAATGGCTATATTGCCAGAAAATCGTCAGATTAAATTCATCAAAAGCATTAAGTAAACCGTATTGAAATACAATCCACTCCATCAAGAGAAGAGTTTTGAACCACAGAGGGCGCAGAGGGCGCAGAGGGCGCAGAGTATTGCGAGGGTTTTGGATGTCGTAAAAAAACCTTTTATCCCTCCCCTCTCTGTGTTCTCTGTGTTCTCTGTGGTAAAATATTCTTAATATCTACTTCACCTCTTTATAATCCAAAAATCGTCAGATGAAATTCATCAAAAGCGTTAAGTAAACCGTATTGCTTTATAACTGTAGTTTAGACTAACCAAAGATGAGAACGGTGGCAAAAGAAGAACTAGAGCCACCGCGCTAGGAGAGAATGAGGGTGAAAAAGAAAACCTATCCAC
>NZ_JAEQCX010000179.1:0-9950 GCF_020738035.1 Microcoleus sp. PH2017_28_MFU_U_A | reverse complement strand
ATCTATATTACCTGTTTATCTTGCACTTTTTTCTCCCTCGCGCCATCTAAACCTATGCCACGCAATATGTGATTGATTTTTCAGCAAGCCCTATTTAGCTCAGGACATTCTCAAAATTGACGCCTACCATGATGAAATGGCTTTGCGCTTAGCACTTCATCTGACGATGGAAAGCCGATTCCACACCAGTGGCATTTACAAAGTGGAGACACTCCTACAAGCGCTATTGCCCCAAACGGTAATCGATCTAGCTCGGTCAGACCGCAAACAAACTTACAAGCTGACGAATAACTGGAATCGCAGCCTGGAAGTGCTGCTGAAACTCAAGCGAGGGTTTCAGATCGAGTTTGACCAAGACACTTACCCAGAGTGGCTGAGACCTGGTAGCAAGTCTCGAAAAAAAATAGGATACTTTGACACGCTGTTGGCAGCTAAAATCACCATCCATCCGCCAGCACCTATCCCCAAAATGCTGGCAACCAGGGCTGAACTCAAACAGGTTCAGCCGCGCCTGAAAGCATCTTCCAAGCCTAAACTGACAAGCAATGAGATAAAAGAAGCAAGGGTAGCCAAAGGTTGGAGTCAGGCACAATTAGCAGGTTGGCTAGGGATGTCGCAGCGTTATGTATCCATGCTGGAACGTGGAGAGCGAACCCCTGCACCAGAAGTGGAATCACGAATCTGGCACCTACTAATCATCTCAGATTGACGTACTGCGATTACGTTTCATCTCCAGTTTGAAAGACTGGGGTTCTCACACGAAGCGCCATAGGCTTCATCCAACTTGCTCTCATCAAGGTGCCACTACAGACCAACCCTTTCCCGGCTGGTTTATTTTTTCTGCGAAGAATGCTCGGACTGTTCTGAAACTTGTTCTAAAAAAAATAGGTATTTAAAATTACCCTCAAATTCCTACTAGCTCCCGGTTTGACGGTTAGAACAAAACCTCTAGAATGCCGCGACAAAACCTCTAGAATGCCGCGACAAAACCTCTAGGATGCCGCGACACTTCATTTTTGAAAGTTTTACTACGTATGGTTTTCAGCTTTTAGAACAACTCTTATTAGTCTGATAAGACTAAATACGCTGCCAGATACCGCAACGATCGACCTGACAAGATGGAAAAGACAGTCGCACACCAATAAGCGTGCAAATGTAGCGCTGCGGAACCCATGCCACCTTTCTGTGGAAAATGACTGAACAGCGGTCAATACCCCCTGCCCAATTAACAGCAGTCTCTTTGGTGTGGCTTGCGACTGCCACAATTCCTGACATTTACATTTTTTACGTCGGAGGAAAAAATGGTTGTAGCTACAACTACCTGGCACAAGCCGCCACTCGCCAGACACGCAGCAGTTTACGAAGACCTAGCCGACATACTCGAAGGCGCTACCCCCAGCGCCATCAAACTCGCCCTCTACCTGTACAGAACCTGCATCGGTGGCAAACCAGAGGAAATCGACATCCATTGCATCCCCCTAGGCGAAAAACGAGCCACAAGAGCCCGCAACGGCAAACCTTACAGCGCCAACACCAGGCGGACAGCCCTCAGACAGCTCGAAAAATTCGGCTTGGTCAAAATCCTCAAAAACTATGGGCGTGGCATTTTCCGCATAGCAGTACAGCACCTGGGCGAAGTTCGCCCCTTCATTCATACCCACCCAAAATTCCAAAAACTGAGCAATCAATCAAAAAATCAACGCCAACAGTCAAAAATTGAGCAAACAGAGGGTTCAAACCCTGATAGTGCCGTACTCTTTACAAAGGATAAAAAAGGACAGCAAAGCACTGAAAATGTTGCTGCTGTTTTTTTAAATCTTTTTGAAGAAAAAGAAAATTTAGCAAAGGCAAATATAAAACCAAAAAATGTAGAACCAAAAGTTGCTACTCAAGTCCAGACCAAAACCAGTCAGTCAAATGAAAATTTACAAGAAAAATTAGAAATTCTGGATGAGAATAAATGTTCCGCCCCAACGACTGAATGTCTGAACACTAATTCAGATAAGATTCAAGCGATCGACGATGCGACAATACCTTGCAGTTCAGAACAAACAGGTTTGACCTCCGAACCCCCGCAAAAACTACCCACAAAACTCGACAGCCTCGACCATCAAAGAATCTCTGGCGCCGAACCAACAATAACCAACAAAACTTTCCGGTTAAATCTCGAAACATCTTCCTTTGTTAATCCTGAAGTCGCTAAAATTGTCGAACCAGTTGTAATGCCCAATTCCAAAGCAACTGAAATTGCCGACCCTGATGTAACTGAAATTGTCGAAGCGGTTGCGATTGCTAACTCCGAAGCAACTGAAATTGTCGAAGTAGTTACAATTTCCACTTCTGAAGCGATTGCAATTGCCAACCCTGATGTAACTGAAATTGTCGAAGCGGTTGCGATTGGTAACTCCGAACCAACTGAAATTGTCGAAGTGGTTGCAATTTCCACTTCTGAAGCGGTTGTAATTGCCAATCCTGATGTAACTGAAATTATCGAAGTGGTTGCAAATGTTAATTCCGAAACGACTGAAATTGCCGACCCTAATGCAATTGCTAACTCTGAAGCGGTTGCAATTACCAACCCCGATGCGACTCAGATTGTCGAGATAGTTATGCAAGCCACAGGAGGGATGAATCCCGAATTGAGAGTTTGCGTCTTGCAGTACAACTTAGAGGAAATCCAAGCAGCCGTAAACCTGCTGCAAATCAGAAGCCAAACAAAGCAAATATCTAACCCTTCTGGATGGATCGTTGACTGTTTGCGAGGTTGTTGGTGGGAACAAACTAACGATTTTCCAAACTCGAACCCAGCAAATGTTGTTTCGTCTCCAGCTTCAACAGGCTCCTCTCCAGTTCCAAAAAATTCTCCTTCTGCACATACAACAAGAATAACTGAGGATTATATTGACCCTCACTATATGCCATTAAAAACTCACCAAAAGTTATTCAAACAGTTCCAAGAACTAGGCGAAGAAGCTTTCGTATCGCTAGGTATTCAGCAGCAAGTTTACTTGCAGTGGATACAGCGATTTCCTCAGCAAGCAAAACAAATTTTGAGCAAATTGTCTACTACTTAGCTATTTATAGCCTTGTTCAGAAACAATACTTCGGACAGTTTTTTAACAACTCTGTAAGCGTTACAGCGTAAGCCCTGGAATTTTTAATGATTTTTTGAAACTCAGGGCTAGACTTAAAGATTGAAAAAATAGTCATCCCTATAACCATCAAGGGTTTGAGATACTCGATTAGATCTAAAACTGTCCGAAGTATTGCAGAAAGATGAGGTACTCATGAGCATAGGGCATAGGGCATAAGACTCCGTGGGTATACCTCACTTTTTTGAGAAAAGCCATAGCTCAATACGGTTTACTTAACGCTTTTTTAGAAATTTCATCTGACGATTTTCTAAGCAATATAGACATTTTTTGCAACTCAGATTCTTCTTAAGTAAACCGTATTGGGCCATAGCTTAGTTGTGAAAACAGTGATTATCCAACCTCTCTAGACAGCTTTTAATCCTTTACACAACTTTTTCGAGGCGTTGCTTAATCAGGGTATGAAAATGGATAACTTGAAAATTCAGAAGATTGACTGACTCGCTTGCTTCATTTTTTCACATTGAGTTGTTCATACATTAAATCAGCAACGCCCTTTTTCCACAGTTCAATTAGCAACAAAATCAAAGGAGAATACCAGACATGGCAGTCAGTTTAGTTGACAAAATTATGCCGAGCAATATTGATGCAGAGGAAGCAGTTTTAGGCGGAATTCTGATCGATCCAATTGCCATTAAAAGAGTCGCAAATATTCTACATCCCGAAGCATTGGCAATTACAGTTCACCAACATATTTATCGGGCCGCTTTAGCGCTGCACTCTAAGGATCAGCCCACAGATTTGATGAACATCACTACCTTCCTCGACAACCACAACCTGCTGGAAGTAGTAGGAGGTCTAACCAAACTGGCAATGCTCGTAGACCGGACTGTTTCAGCCGTCAACATCGACCAATATGCTTTGCTAGTTGTGGACAAGTTTGTCCGGCGCGAACTCATCAAAGCTGGTAATGACATCGTACAGCTTGGCTACGAAACTTCCAGCGAATTAGGTGCGATACTAAATAAAGTCGAGGAAAAGATTTTTGCCCTCAATAAGTACAAAGAAGAGCGACAAAAAGCTATTCAGCCTCTCTCAGAATACTGCGGGGAGCTTTGGCGATATCTAGATGAAATTGAGGAAGAGCGCTTGAAGACTGCTAACTACTTTCCTGGAATCAGCACAGGGTTTTACGACCTCGACGACCTACTGGGAGGGGGATTTTACCGAGGTGAATTGATTGTCATAGGAGGTCGCCCCGGCAGCGGCAAAACAGCTTTGGCTTGTGCCCTTGGCTACAACATTGCTTCCCTTCCCACGAACGGTCGAGTTTTGATGTTTTCGATGGAAATGCCAGGTCGGGACTTGGCAGCGCGACTAATAGCACTTGAGAGTGGGGTGTCGGTGAAAGATATCAGGAAAGTTAACCTAGCTGGTAAGTACGAAGTGCTAGCTTCGGCTTTAGGGAAAGTTAGCGATGCTGATTTTTGGATAGACGAAAGTTTGGAACCATCTCCTTTGGAGATTCGTTCCAGAGTTAGGGAGTTTGTTTGTGAGCGCGGCCCCTTGGGTTTGGTAATTGTTGATTATCTGCAATTGATGGTGAATTCGGCGGATGAAAATGTTGTCAATAAAATCAGCGAAATTACGCGGCAGATGAAGATTTTGGCTCGGGAGGTTGATGTACCTGTTTTGTTGCTTTCTCAGCTTAATCGGGGAGTAGAGGCTCGCGCGAACAAACGTCCGAGTTTATCGGATTTGCGTGGCTCTGGTGGAATTGAACAGGATGCGGATGTTGTCCTTGGAGTTTACAGGGACGACTATTATAATCCTGATTCTCCCGATCGGGGAACGGCTGAAATTATTGCGTTGAAAGGACGGAATAGCGGGACGGGAACGGTTAAGTTGCTGTTTGATGCTGAATGCTGTCGGTTTCGGAATATCTATAAACTTGGGCAATTGGCAAGGTGACACAGCCTTTGGACTGACATTCAGCAGCCTAATCTGTACTTCCTTGAAAATTGTTAGACTGGGCTTTTTTCTTGTTGGTGCAAAGATTCGGCAAATTCACGAAGTTGGGCAAGCGCTTCTTCTGATAAGTTTTCAAGCATTGAATTTAGCTGCTTTTTATTACTATTTTCGGTACAATTGGTGACGAGAGATTGTGTCGGCATCAAGCGAGGATTCGCGTTGTAAAAAATTTTCAAATAGCTGAAAAAATGTATCAAGCGCTTGGGATTCATCTTTTGAATAAAAAAGGATAATTCGCGCCCAAGATTGAGTAGATGGCTGGTTAAATTGCTTTTCTATCCAGTCTTGAAATTCGGCAAATTCTTGTTCCTGTTCAGTAACAGGAATTCCGAGTTGGCGACAGGCACAAGTATAACCATCTAAAAAAGCTGGCAGACTAAAGATAGAACGCTTGCCGAGATAAAGGGCGGGTCTACTTTTGATTTTATCTAAAAGCTGATAAAAATTGTTGTCTGCTGTAATTGAGGGTGTAGCTTGAGGATTTTTCCAGGCATATTCGTTGAGGGAGGTGGGCTCTGAGAGTTTTTCTCCTTGGTTAAATTCTGCAAGGAGTTCAAAAAAGTAATTGAAGGCTTCTCTATCATTGATGCAAAAAAGTTGAATGATGTTTGCCCAAGAGTTAACGGTTTTGACTTTTAATTTTTTGTGAATCCAAGGTTGAAAGTCTCGATAAAACTCCTGTTCTTCGGAAGTGATTGAGATGCGTAAATCTCGCTTTGCTATTTTGTAGCCATTTAAAAATATAGGTAGTCCCATGTAGGTAAGGATAGACACAACTCTTTTCATGTAAAGCTTTCAGAGATTAGAGTCAACCTCGCAGACCAGAAGTATCTTGGCTTTTTTCATGCATTTGCAGCTATAAAGCCAAGACATCAACGAAATAATAAGTACTCTGGGCTATTTTATGGGAAGGTACTTACCTCTTTTTACATGGCAATAAATCGATAAAATTACTGCTGGCAGGGAGTTTCAACCATCCTTACCTTCTGGGCACTACCAAAATATAAACAGGTGAGGCAGGGAAGTTTGCCCTAAATATTGGGTGGGTTGGTTTTTAATTTGTGCGAGAATCTCATAAAGTTGACTCATTTGATTGACCTTCGTTTTGGTTGAAAGTTGTACTATCAAATTCTGTAATGATGAATTCTCCACTAATGGATTGAAAGTCGTTTAGCCAATCTTCGCGGGTTATTCCTGTAACTGATAAATTATCGAAAACTAAGCCTTGAACTTCGATGCCATAATGCTGTGTCAAAAGCTAAGAATGCTGCTTGAGTTTAGCGGGAGTATGTCAATTGACAGAGTTTTGGGCAATCGCATTTTGCTTCAAAACAGCTTCAATTTCCGCTAACTTCTGACGCAAAACCTCCTGTAATTCCACAAGTTGCTCAACTTCAGACTCCTCCAATACCTGTGGTGACAGCTTCTTCAAATTCCCAGCAGCCAGTCTAACCTGCTTGAGTTGCTGAGCCGAAGCTGGAAACTTAGCGAGATTAGAATTGATAATTTCCTTCACCAATTTACGTGTTTGAGCAGCCGACAATTTCTCGGCATAAACTTGGTTAGTTGCCTTAACTCGAATGGGCTCCGCCTCTTCTGGTAAAACTCCCAAATTCTTAGCAGAGAGTTTAGACAGAGCCATAGCGTGAACCCCCTTGAGTCCGCTCCGAATCGCCAGTTTTAGATCCGCCGCAATTGACAGCATGGGAAAAATATTGGCATCAATCGAGGCCGGATTGAGTTGCAAATCGAGTAAACCTTCCATTACAGTTCGCTCTTGCTCATCTAAGTCTAAAACCTCCAAACCTTGTCGTTGTTCTTCAGGCGTTGCCCTCACCAACTCAGAAACCAAATTCATGCGCTTTTGCACGTTCAACCGCCGCACAGCAGTCGAGAGAATGCGGGGGATATTTGCAGGCTCTAAGTCAGAAGAAGCAGTTAACTCGCGGACAATCGCCTCAGCTTTGTCTAGGGGATTGAGGTCTTCTCTATGCAGAGAGGTAAGTAGCGCCTTGCGGTGCAAAGATGCTGGCTCTGGAATAATAACAGCTTCCAAGGCTGGCCAGCCCAGATTTTTAGCACTACGCCAGCGTCGCTCTCCATCGAAGATTACCAACTCTCCCCGCTGAATTAAGATGATGGGTTCTAACTGCCCGTCGCTCGTGAGGGAGCGCGACATTGATTCGATACTAGAAGGCAAAAATGTCTGCCTGGGCTGTTCGGGATTGGGTAGAATCTGGTCGAGGGGAACTGAGAGAACCCCTCCCGCAACTTGCAATTGCTCTCGCAGAGCAGCTAGCTGCGCTTCAAGTTCGGCCGCACCGGACTTTCGCAGCTCTTCAACTTCGGTTCTTAATTTCTGAATTTCTTCCTCAGCCTCGGATAGCTGCATGGATTGCTTGGCTGCTGAAAAGTAACTGGTCAAGTCGGGAGTTTTACGGGCGGCCATAGGGATTTAAGATTTTTGATTGGGAGTGAACAAAAGAAAATTTGCTTTATTTACAGAAGCAATTGACAGTCGAAAATGGAACTAGGCTCAAGACTTACGCTACATGAGTCGATTTTTATACTACCCATAGTAGTAATGTCCCCGCAGTAGTAATGTGCTTGTTGCGCACCCTATGGAATTCATTTGATCTCTATTCATCTGCCAGTCGTTTGAGCATTAGCCACAATTGAGTTTGACTGTGGCCTGGGGCACTGTTTAGAATTTTTGACCAAACTTTTACGTCATTTTATCCAAGCATTCGACCGTTATCTTCCTCCATTGAGTCGGCACTGGGACAAATTCAGATTTATAGCATTCGTCAGGAGTCAGGAGTCATGTCAAATCCGTTGGCATCGGAATTTTTCGTCTCTCTCTTCCCTTTCTCTTTATCCTCTGCGTCCTCTGCGGTTTAATCAATCCGGTACAACCGCAATTGATATCAGGAGTCAAGAGTCAGGACTCAGGAGTAAAATACTTGTATATCAAAGGTTTCAGCAATCATCAATGTCCGGCGCGGCTCTGGCGGTTGCTATACCTTGGCGGTTTTTTCGGCCTTGGTTGGCTTGGGATATAGCCTGTGCGTAAGTCCTGCTACTTCTTCTTTTTGGTCTTTTGGTTGTCTGCTGAAGTAGCTTTATTTGGCATCAAACTGGCTACGTGCTTGACAATTTCCTTAAAGTCGCCCAGGGCAGGATGAAGGGGGCGATAAATGTGTAAAGGCAATCCCTGCCCGCTGGCGTTGATAAATTCTGCACTGTCCCGAATCGCGGGGAAAGTGCGGATATTCATCTGCTCTAATTGAGCTGGCAAAGACTCTAAAAGTTGTCGGTGGGTGGCTCGTTTTGCATCGTATTGGTTAGGTACAAACCCGATAATTTCTGGCTGGGGCTTGAGGCGCAAGTGCTTGCAATGATGGTAGTACCATTCCAATAAGTGAGCCGCGCCCTGAATGGATTTTGGTTCTAACTGTACTGGCACTGCTATGTGAGTGGCGGCAGCTAGCGCCATTAGGGGCAAAGGGCCCAACGTGGCGGGGCAATCAAAGATTATCAGGTCGTGTTCTAGGGGATAGTCGGTCAGGCAATCGCTCAGAAGGTAAGCGCCACGTTTGTGCAAAACTAACTCGTCTGCTGTTTGTGTCAACGTCATTCCACCCTGACAAACTGTTACATTATTGGTGTGGGAAGTCCAGCTAGGAGTGAGGGGCCAAGAGCCATTGAAGCCGTCTCGGAGGACGGCGGACAGTGTGTGTTCTGGTTCTGGTGGCATCAGCCCGCAAAAAAGGGTTTGCGATCCTTGGGGATCTAGATCCATGATGGCGACCCGGAAACCCTTCAAGCCTAGTTCGTAGGCGAGGTGGACTGAAAGTGTGGTCTTGCCACTGCCACCAGCATTGCTGATAACTGCTAATCGAATTTGCATGGTGTTGAATGAAGTAAGTGGTTTAAAGATTGTAGAGCGAGATTGTCAATCATATATCGATATATGAGAAAATTTGCGATAACCAGATTGAAATACTATCAGATGTGTGTTTTAGCGATCGACCTCAAGAGCTAATTAGAGACGAGATTGGGAAACACGGCTCGGCTTAAAAACCTAAGACTTGAGCTTGCCTAAATAGAAGGAACGATGCGTGTGAAACAGGTGTTGCCAGAGCGAAATTTCAACTAGGCATGGATCAGAATTCGGCGATCGTCTTGAGTTAGAGTTCGGCGATCGTCTTGAGTTAGAGTTAGGCGATCGTCTTGAGTTAGAGTTAAAGTTCTAAATTCGCATTTTTCTGCTTCGCAAGTCGATCGTACACTGTGGCTTGCAACAAATCCGAGAAGTCAGCCAACTGTTGCAACTCGGTCTTTGCAAGTTTTGCGATCGACCGTGTAAAATCCGTGCGTGAGGTTTGTAAATTAAACCCGTGTTGGTTTTTGATTTCTATGCAGCCGTTTTGAACTCGGAACTGCCATTCTGAACCTATGACTTCGTTGGTTTTTAGATCCGCCTGCAAACAATTCGCCAGGACGAGGCAGCAGCCGGCTAACTGGGAGAGCAGAGCAACTTTTTCTTCCTCTGCAATCAATGCTGCTTTTTCTGCAACCAGTTCTTTCTCGACTTGTTCCCTATATTTTTGAGCGAGGATAGCTTTTTCTCGTTCGAGTTCTTGTTGTGTTACAGCCCTTTGGCGTTCTGCAAGCATCTGGTTGATGGCGTCAGAACCGGGTTGTAGCAAAGCAATTGACCTAGATCTGTAATTGGTGGCAGTTTCTTCTGGTTCTGGTTCGGGAAGCCATAAGTTTAAATCTAATACAGTTTCTTGGGAGTTGACAGCAGTGTAATACTGTCGG
>NZ_JAEQCX010000178.1:0-10282 GCF_020738035.1 Microcoleus sp. PH2017_28_MFU_U_A | reverse complement strand
ACCTCAACGGCTGTAATGACGCAAATACGTTAAACAAATAGAAAGTGTCTAGAAAGTACAGGCATAATGGCTGGAAGGGTAGAAAAGTCGTGCTTTCTCTAGCTCAAGGAATATTGACAGGTAAATTTGGGCCAGAACACAAATTTGCAGAAGGCGACCACCGCACCAAAAATAAGCTGTTCCTCAAAGAAAATTATGCCCGAGTGCAAACAGCATTAAATCAACTCAAGCCAATTGCCGATCGCCACCAAACAAGCTTAGGAAACTTAGCATTAGCGTGGTTGATTGCCCAGCCACAAACCAATGCAATTGTCGGCGCCCGCGACGCAGAACAAGCCACCGATAACGCTAAAGCGGCTGAGGTAAAGTTGAGTCAGGAGGACTTAAAAGAGATTGACGCGATCGGGCGAACAGTCACCGATCGTTTAGATGACAATCCCGTCATGTGGAACTTCTAAAATAGTTGACAGTTGACAGTTGACAGTTGACAGTTGACAGTTGACAGTTGATAAAGAACTTTAGTCCGAACGATCAAACCAACTTTTAAAGTCTCGGACGCATGGATAGTCAGAAACCGGGTTTTTTGCATTGTACTGCGTTACAGCCCGCAGATTCGATATAAAACCCGGTTTTTTTGGTATTTATTCACAAGTTTTATTCGCTCTAGCTTCCCATATCTCAAATCCCAAATCCCCAAATCCCAAATCCCAAATCGAATGAGTTACTGCCTAAACCCCAATTGTTCCAAGCCCCAAAACCCGGATGCAGCCAAAATTTGCCGAAATTGTCGGTCAAAACTGCTGCTGCGCGACAGATATCGGGCCATAAAGGCGATCGGACAAGGAGGTTTTGGCAGAACATTCCTCGCCGTTGACGAAGACAAACCCTCAAAACCCCGCTGCGTCATCAAACAATTTTTACCCACAGAAACCCAACTCATCCCATCAGCCAGCAATCGCAACAGCAAAAAAGCCGCCGAACTTTTTGAACAAGAAGCAATCCGATTGGATGAATTGGGAAAACACCCTCAAATTCCCGAACTATTAGCCTATTCCATCCAAGACAACCGACAATATGTAGTCCAAGAATTCATCGACGGACAAAACCTAGCACAAATTATAGCAACAGAAGGCACATTTACAGAAACTCAGATTCAAGAATTACTCAACAGCTTACTACCCGTCCTGCACTTCATCCATTCTCACAACGTTATTCACCGAGACATCAAACCAGGAAATATCATCCGCCGCGCCGATAAACAATTAGTTATAGTAGACTTTGGCGCTGCCAAAATTGCCACAGGTACAGCCTTACTCAAAACAGGAACCAGCATCGGCAGCCCCGAATACATCGCCCCGGAACAAGCCCGAGGCAAAGCATCTTTCACCAGCGATTTGTACAGTTTAGGCGTAACTTGCCTGTATTTATTAACTCAAGTTTCCCCATTTGATCTGTTCGATCCGGGCGAGGATGCCTGGATTTGGCGGCAGTATTTAAGTAACAACCCGGTGAGTAAAGAACTCGGGAAAATTTTAGATAAAATGATTGAAAATGCTACCAACCGCCGCTATCAAACTGCTGTAGAAGTATTAACACAACTGAATCCCCAAGCAGCAATTAAACTCACCATTCCGCAAAAAATCACCAAACCAGTCAAACCCGCCACCAATCCCAATCCGCCCCCACAGCAAACCCATAACTGGCAATGTATTCACACATTAAGCGGACACAAAAACTTAATTTCATCTGTAGCTTTCAGCCCCAACGGAGAAGTTATCGCCAGCGGCAGCGATGACAAAACAATCAAACTTTGGCAAGTTGAAGACGGGCAAGAAATAGTCACTCTCGCAGGACACGCTAACTCAGTTTATACAGTAGTTTTCAGCCCTGACGGAAAGACACTCGCCAGCAGCAGCCACGACAAAACAATCAAACTTTGGCGAATGAAAGACGGGCAAGAAATTCGCACACTTTCCGGTCACATTAACTCCGTTTATGGCTTAGCTTTCAGTCCAGATGGCGAAACTATTGCTAGTAGCAGTTGGGACAAAACCATCAAACTTTGGCGCGTGAAAGACGGGCAAGAAATTTGCACGTTTTCCGGTCACATTAACTTAGTTTACTTCGTCGCCTTCAGTCCAGACGGAGAAACTATTGCTAGCAGCAGTTGGGACAGAACCATCAAAATTTGGCGAGTCAAAGATGGCAAGCTAATTCGCACGCTGACAAGTCATACGGACTGCGTTCGCTGCCTAGCTTTCAGCCCAAACGGAGAGTTTCTGGCAAGCGGCAGTCACGACAATACGATCAAAATTTGGTGGGTTAAAGATTGGCAAGAAGTTTTAACTATTACAGGTCATTCCTGGTACGTTGATTCGATCGCATTTAGTCCAGATAGCGAGATTCTGGCTAGTAGCAGCAATCAAACAATCAAGATTTGGCGGGTTAAAGACGGTGAAGAAATTTGTAATATTGCGGGTCATACTAACTCGGTGTATTCTGTTAATTTTAGCCCGGAAGGAGAGTTTTTGGCGAGCGGCAGCAGTGACAGAACTATTAAAATTTGGGGGTGCAATCGATAAAATAGTAGAAGTCATTCCATTCTCCCTCTCCAATTTCCGCCACAACTCCCGAATCGCAGAAATCGGATTGTGATCGCGCTATAATAGATAAACTTAGCTAAAATTTAGGTAATGCCCGCAAGAGATTCTATCCATAACATTGTCAAACAAGCAATTGTCAAAGATGGTTGGCAAATCACCGACGATCCCTATGTTATTTCTTACGGGGAGCGATTTTTATTTGTAGATTTAGGTGCTACTGAATCATCCAGTCTCGATCGGATTGACGGACGGTTCATTGGTGCAGAATATCAAAACAGTCGCATCGCTATCGAGATTAAAGAATTTCGCGGCCCATCAGCGATCGCCAATTTAGAGCAAGCAATTGGACAATATATGGTTTATCGGCTATTGCTGAAGCAAGTCGATCCGGAACGCCAGGTTTACTTAGCCATTCCTGACACCGCTTATTACGATGTCTTCAGTGAGCCAATTGGTGAACTCGTCATCGCCGAAATTCCCCTAAAATTGGTGATTATAGATTTGAAAAAAACCGAGGTAAAACAATGGATACCAGCGCGACCTATCGAGAAATCGTAAAACAGGTGATTCTTCAATACGCTAAATTGCGTCCCTCTCATGGAGACATTAGACTAGATCCGGTGTTGGATGAAACGCGCGATCGCTATGCTTTAATGCAAGTGGGTTGGGATAGAGGACGGCGAGTGAGAGGGAATTTAATTTACATTACCCTAGAAGATGGAAAAGTTTATATTGAATACGACGGCATGGAATGTGGCATTACCCAAAATTTAATAGACCAAGGTATTCCAGAAAACGCTATTGTTTTAGCTTTTCTGCCACACTCTTTAACAGCTTTGACTACCGCTGTGTAGTGATGAAAGGCAAAAGAGCGATCGAAAAATAAACTCATTCTTTTCAATCTATCTGCTTCACGACATCCAAGGGTAGTCCTAGCACCCCTGCAATTTGCTCATCCTTCAATCCCAACTGTCGTAATTTACCAACCATGTCAATTTTAACTTGATTCGTGCCGTCCTGATAGTCGGGAGTCGCAGCCTGACTTTTATCTGGGGTAGAAGTGGGTAGTTCTGAGCAACCATTGATATAATTAATTGTGTTGCTCTCCCAAAAATTAGTAGTGTTGCGATCGCCAAAATTTATATTCAGATTTAATTGCCGTTCTAGAACAGATTCCAGATTACTTTTATCAACTGGTTCATCAAAAGTATCAGATAACATTTGCAAAAGTTTATAACCTAAATCCTTAGCATGACCCGCCGTACAACCGTAAGTACCTGCAATATCAGAATATTTTTGTCAATTCAGTATTCCCTCGATAATTTTACGCTGCAAGTCATTGAGATGTTTGCCTGTTTTCGCGTTGAGCGCTTCATCTACAAATTCCAAGATATCGGCGGTGTTCATCACTAGGGGTGTCAGAGAACTCTCGTTACTATACCAGACTTTTTCCGTCTTTTTCCGCCTTGCACCCCGAGTTGAGAAATACCCGTCTTTTTCCGTCTTTTTTTCCATTGTCAGTTTTGGGCGATCGGTCTATGATAAGGAAGAGCTACAAAGCAGCTTGGTTGGTAGAAGGGACTGGGCATCTAATCTTAATCTCCAACAGCGACCGATGGGGCTTTACTATTTTGCGAGTTGCGATCGCACTTCTAAATTATCTTATAGGTTTTGGGCGATCGCCTGTATTGTGAACAGAATTTCATCTACCAGTTTTCAGGCTTCTGCGATGTCCATCGATCGGTCAGATAGACAGGTTTTTCCGATATTATCCGATCTTTCCGACATTTGAGCAAATTTTTCTGGAAAAGTTCCGACTCAATCCGACTGACAGGGCGATCGGGCTTGGGTTTGGATTGGGAAGGTATTGTTTGACACTTAGATTGTTAAATATGAATCCGTAAAAGGAGATAAGTATGAAAAAATTGATTGTGGGCATGATTTCTGGAGTTGGAATTTTTGCTTCTGCATTACCAGGGGTAGCTCAGAATCCACCACCTCCAAATATTTTATCTGGTATCTATGAGAGTCAAGGTCACCTATATTACTGGAATAACACCGAGAAAACTTCGTGTCACATTGTCGGTCCTCCCCAGTTGAGGCTATTTGTTAATAGAGGTATGCCGAGTAGAGGAAATGCACCTTTTACTCCCTATAATTTTCGAGGTGGTTGTCTATGGCCTCAAGGGCTTTATGTGCCACCAAACAACCAAGGCAGAGTGATGTACATCAACTCCCGTAAAGAGATTTGCCACGTAGGACCGTCATTGTTCGGATTGTTACGCCAGCAATTTGGAGCGCCGCTGGAAGGTCTTTCTCTAGAAGTTATCTCTCAAGGTTTGACAAATATTGGTACTTGCCCCAATCCTGGATAAAATCTTGGGTATTTTTAATACTTCTGCGATGTCCGTAGAGCGATCAGATAGGGAGGTTTTTCAGATATTCTCCGATCTTTGCGACATTTGAGCAAATTTTTCGGGAAAAGTTCCGACTCAATCCGACTGACAGAGTTATCTCTGTTGATTTATGACTGTAAATCGATAGATGCGAATGTTTAGGTGACAAGATGAATAAATTACTGAAATTTACAATGTGCCTTGCTGCGGCTACCTTAGCCCAAGTTTTTACTGGATTTATTAATGATGCTCAAGCTCAACCTAAGAACCGCTCAGATTTGAATGGCTTACTACTCGCGCATCCTAGTAATGGTAAAGTCTACTGGATCGATCAAGGAAAACGACGGTGGATTGCAGGTCCTAATGTTTTCGACCTCTTGTTTCCTGGAAGGCAGGTTCAGCAATATATAGATGTCGAGCTGATTGAGGAAGCATCACCATTAACAATGGAAAATAGAGTTGTTCTTTGTAAAGAGAACGGTCATCGTTTAAATAACAAAGCGTATCTTTTGGATCAAGGTACTAAACGCTGGGTTGCAGGTCCAAAAGCTTTTGAACGTAACTTTGTTCTAAAAGCGGTAACACCTATATCTTGTCCGGCTTTGGTCAGCATCCCAGACGGTAGACCTATCCAATAGGTCGCCCACGTTTATGGAAGTTCTAATCTGAAGACGCTATTTCTCACTAGAGCGCTATTACTTTTTTTATTGATGGCGATCGATAAGGGGTGTGGATGCGATCGCACCTTGTCTTTTTTCACGGACAGGGCGATCGCACTCTTTGTGTGGATGCGCTCGCCCCTCTCTTTTTTACCGATCGACATCGACGCTTATTAGAAGCGGATAATCTCGATCGTGCATCGCGATCTCTGAAAACAAACATCAAATTCTCGAAAGAAGTTTGTTTGCCCAAGAATTAAGGGTATTTGAGAGGATTCTGCCCAGGCAAATGCTAGACGAACTGGTTCCAAATTCCCAATTTGAACCTGCACAAATACACCCCGCGCCTCAACACTTGCAAGATTTCCTGCCAATGGCAAGCGGACAGTTTGTTCCTCCCAAATTGCACCCAATTGCAGCCCTATGTCATAAGGTAATAGGTTGACCGCAGACCCAGTATCTAGCAGTGCATTCGCGGAGACAGAAAAGCCTGCATGACGAGCGAGTGATGGGAATCGTGGGTAATGCTTCATCGTCAGAAAAGGGAAACTCGATCGTACTAGGTATGAGTAGATGCCTCTCGGTCATCCCGAATCATCTGCATCAGAAGGTTTGCAGCTTCCGTTGCGTCGTAGGGCGACCAAACCGGATACTCTGATGCAGAAAAGATAACTTGTAGTTCAGCCTTTGGGATTTGCACAGCTAGGAGTTTGAAGAGTGATAATTTGTCTGACTGGCTCAGACTGTTCACCAAAGGAATTAACTCAGCGAGAGACATAGTTTAAACTCCCAGACATACAAGGATACATTTATCATAAACGATCTGTGAGACACGGTTTTATAGATAGGCGATCGATAAGGACTGGGATGCGATCGCACATTGTCTTTTTTTACCAAAAATCTAATTTTAAACAGAAGTACGATCGCCCTTTTTCCACTTTTTCAACAACTCTGGCGTCACCAACCCTTGCGGAAAAAATATCGTCCCCAAAACAATCAGCACCCCAAATACAATTAACCGCCCATCCCGCAAAAATTGCGCCAACCAAACCGGCAATCCCTGAATAGTTGCCATCCCCCTCAAAACCTCCGGTAAGGCAGTAAAAACCATCCCGCCCAAAACCGACCCTACAAAGGTTCTGCTACCACCAA
Source organism: Microcoleus sp. PH2017_28_MFU_U_A (assembly GCF_020738035.1). Classification (NCBI taxonomy): domain Bacteria; kingdom Bacillati; phylum Cyanobacteriota; class Cyanophyceae; order Oscillatoriales; family Microcoleaceae; genus Microcoleus; species Microcoleus sp. PH2017_28_MFU_U_A. Next base: position 3,472 of record NZ_JAEQCX010000178.1, on the reverse strand, counting down.
TCAACACAGAAGTCAAGTAAATAATACTAGCATCAAAAGTACCTTGACGGGCGTTCCAAGTATTGAGAAAATGCGCGCTAACCGCACCAACAACGCCTGCTAAAATAGCACCCAAAGTAAAAGCCAGAACCTTGTAAAAAGTCGGGTTAATGCCGATCGCGTCAGCCGCCAACTCATCAGCCCGAATCGCCGCAAAAGCCCGCCCCACCCGGATGCGTTCCAGCCGGTAGAGAATCGCCATGCTTACCAACAGTAAAGGCAGTACAACCCACAAATATTCGATCGGCGTTCCAAACGGTTGCGGAATCCCAAAAATCCCCACAGCCCCGCCAGTGATGTCCAGATTCAGCGATAAAACCCGCAGAATTTCCACAAAAGCAATAGTTGCGATCGCCAAATAAATCCCCCGCAACCGCAGCGCCGGAACTCCCACCAAAATACCCAACAACCCCGAAACAGCCCCTGCAATTATCATCTCCACCAACAGCAATGGCAGAGGAAATAAACCTTCTGTCTGCTTAAATACCGTCGTAGATAAAATCGCCGCAATATACCCACCCAAAGCATAAAAACCAGGGCTAGCGAGAGACAACTGACCAGTCATTAGAGGCAAATACAGCGACATTCCCAACATTGCACCCAGCAACATCGAGACAATCAGAAACCCATAAGTAGTAAAAAATGTAGCCATAACTTTATCTTAAATTATAAACATACTTAAATACGGGCTTTCTATCAAATGCGATCGCATCCGAATTATTCATTTCTCTCTTCTCTTTCTCTGCGCCCTCTGCGCCCTCTGCGGTTAAATCATTCCGATGTAACCGGAATCGATCTAACAAACTTACACCTTTTGAATCAAACGCCGCCCAAACAAACCCTGCGGCCTAACCAACAGCATAATAAACAATATCGCAAAAGCCACAGCATCCTTATAAGCCGAAAAATCTCCCGGCACAAAAGCCTCCACCAAACCAATGATAAACCCACCAAAAACAGCCCCCGGAATACTCCCCAACCCACCAAGCACAATCACAGCCAAACCCTTTAAACCAAAAGCAATCCCAAAATACGGCCCCGCAATACTCACACTAGAACCCACCAAACTCCCCGCCAAACCAGCCAGAAAACTACTCACAAAAAACGTCAAAACAATATACCTGTCAGTATCAATCCCCAACAGACTAGAAGTAGTAGCATCTTCAGCCACCGCCTGCATTGCCTTACCAAATTTAGTGAAATTTATCAAGTAAGTTAGGAGACTAACAATCGCCACAGCCACCACAAAAATCACTATTTGCACAGTGCGAATCGGAATCTGTCGATCCGCCGTACCAAAGTTAATAGCTGCTGGCAAATTGCCGTAAGTATTAGCCGGAAAAGTGTAAATCTCAGCCCCGACAAGATATTGAATCATATTTGCGATCGCCACCGCCGCCCCCAAACTCGAAACCACCGTCAGCAGAGGATCGGAGTTTCTGCGACGCAAAGGCAAAAAAGCAACTCTTTCCACAATTACTCCCACCAAACCAGCCAACACACTGCCCAAAATTAGCGCCACCGCGAAAGGCAACTGCACGGGAATTCTAGCATTAGCCAACAACCCGTTAAAACCGAAAGCACCGCCCATCAGCGCATAAGTGAAATAAGCACCTAAGGTAAACACTGCACCGTGAGCAAAATTAATAATCCCGAGAATAGAAAAAACCAGCGTGTATCCTAGCGCAAAAATAGCATACACGCTGCCGATCGACAAACCATTCAGAAATTGTTGCAGAAACAGAGTTAAGTCCATCGCCAGTCACGAATTAGGCATCAAAATTAAATCATTCAATCACAAATAAGCTAAAAAACTACTGTCATATTTTTTGACTACATCCGTTAAATCCGCTACAAAATCCCTTGCCGAACTTCCTTTATTTCAAAAATTCAAACTTCCCATTAACTCCATCCGCATCCATTTTAATTTGTGCCACATAAAAGTCTTTTTGATTGATTTCACCTTCCGGCGTAAAAGAAATTTCCCCCAAAGGCGTGTCATACTTGGCAGCCAACAACTGCTCATTAAGCTTTGTACGCAATTCGGCCAAAGGCTTTTCACTAACCTTAGACTGAGCATTAATTGCCTTTAATGACTCCACAAAAACTTGAACGCCCGTAAAAGCTTGAGCGCTAAACTGAGGCGGTTCCTTTTTAAATTGAGCGCGATAAGCATCGCGGAAAGCCTTATTAATTTCATTCTGATATTCCGGGCTGTAGGCTTGGGCAATCAAAACCCCATCACAAAGAGCCTTACACACAGTAAATACATTGGAAGTATTCAAACCGTTGCCGCCAATGATAACGCCTTTGTAGCCCAACTCCCGCAATTGCTTAATTAAATTACCTCCATCTGCGGCCAACCCAGAAATAATGATCAAATCGGGCTTGACATTGATCGCGTTAGTGGCTTGAGATTGGAAATCTGTATCAGTAGTCAAGAATTTTTGGACTGTTGCCAATTCCAGCCCCATCTCTTTAACCGTTTTCTGGAAAGTTTCAGTCTCAGATTTGCTGAAAGCATCATTCTGAGCAAAAAACACGGCTACTTTCTTGATATTGGGATTTTGCTTGAGGGCGGCTTTAACTGCATTAGGTGCCACCACGGCGACAGGCGCGGAGACTCTGGCTACATAATCGCCAATCTGGGGAATGCCTTTAGCCGTGTTGGATGGTGCGAGGACGGGAACTTTGGCGCGATCGGCGATCGGATCGGCACCAAAAGCCTGCTGTGATAGAGTTGGGCCCACAATCCCCACCACCTTATCTTGATTGATCAGAGTATTGAACGCATTAATCGCCCCTTGTTCATCTCCACCCGTATCTTGGAACACCAATCTAATCGGCGTCCCATCCACACCGCCCTTATCGTTGAAATACTTCTCAGCAATTTTCGCCCCAGCCACTTGCTCCTGGCCGAGTAAAGCCACATTGCTAGTTTGGGCCACCCCAATCCCTATATATATAGTCTTGGAATTCTGCCCGGCCGAACCCTGTGGCGAAGTACCGGCAGAGGGCGAAGTCGCCGGAGATGCTGTGGTAGAGGTTTGGGGAGTATTTGTCTGACTGCAAGCCAGCAACAGTGAAGCGCACGTAACGAATAAGGCACTAGGGCGAGCTGTCGGTTTTTTCATGAGCGGGCGATCGAACACATATATATAGAACATCTGTCTGTGTCTGTAGAGATATTCTACCCATTAGCGGAAGAGTCCCCGGAAAAAACCTTAGAATTACGCCCCAAACAAGTGAAATCCGGAAAAGCAGATTGGGCGATCGGGTCAAAGAGTCGGTCTCAACAGTCGAAACCCATACGGTGCATGGCTTCAAAAAAAAGTCAAAATTATTTTCGCAAAACGCTTGACAAGCCCTTGCGAAATAAGTATATTAATAAAGCGCCAGAGAGAGAGCGGTTCACACCGCGAACTTAAGGCAC
>NZ_JAEQCX010000040.1:0-85930 GCF_020738035.1 Microcoleus sp. PH2017_28_MFU_U_A | reverse complement strand
CCAGGATTACATCACTCAGGAGCCGTGTGCGGTGAAAGTCGCAAGCACGGTTTTGTAGGAGAGGTGGTGGGGGACACCCTGCCATCGACTCTCTAATAATATTCTAGCCATTGCTTTCGGCAAATTAACAATCCAGCATCAGAGCACAGGTGGGGCAATGCCTTCAGCGAATATGTTCGGCGGTTTTGGTTTGGGTGCAGTCTTGGGAACCACCTGCTTTGGTCATATTTTGGGCGCAGGTACGATTTTAGGATTGTCTTACATTGGCGCGATTTAGAATCTAGGTGGGGACTGCACACCTTTTCTAAGTACCGGGTAAATTGCGGAGGTTTTCATCCAAGTGCGATCGATCGCCCAAAACCTCCAGCATCGGCCCGCGCACATCAAACTTAACTATACTAATAGAAGCGGCTAAAGCAGCAATGCGATTGCGATAACTTCCCAAATCAATCCCCAACAAACCGCACAGAATAATCCGAATAGTCGCCTTGTGGGAAACCACCAAAACATTTCCGCTCTTGTATTTTTCCTGAATTTCTGCAATAACTAAGGAAGCTCTACTAGAAATCTGCACAGAAGTTTCCCCCTCAGTCGGTGCATTCCAAGCCGGTTCCGTCAACCAATTCATGTAATCTTCAGCATATTTTTCGCGAACATATTCAACCGTTTCGCCTTCCCACTTGCCGTACTTAATTTCCTTAAGTCCGTCGCGAAGCTGCATTTCAATCCCCACAGTATTGCACAAAGGTGTTGCAGTTGCGATCGTGCGCTTCATCGGGCTGACATAAACAGCATCCCAAGGCAATTTTGCGTAAGTTGCGCCAAATTGTTCGGCCATCATAGAACCTTCGGCTGTCAATTCTGGATCGAGGTCGCCGCAGAAACCGCCACTTTTGCTGTAAACTGTTTCACCGTGGCGCAGAAAGTAGATTTTTAAGCTCATAAATTCCTAGGTTTGTTCTTCAGTCCGCGTAGGCGGACTTCGTTCGTGTAGTAGCGGTTTCAACCGCCGATTATTTCAACCGCCGATTTCATTTGTTTTCTCATTTTAACAAAAAAGCCTAAAAAAATCTTTCAAATCATCAAGAGCAGAATTATCCCAATCCCAAATATCTTTTTTGTGTTCCATAACATAATCAAACTTAGACATACTGCATTTCCCTCCTGCTTGTTTCTGTTCCTGCTTTGAGCAAGTATCAAATCTAATATAGTTGCTAACCCAGAATTTATCAAACTCTTTCTGGTTGATTTTCTTTCCCTGACTTTCAAGGCAAGTTTTCCAGCTATCCAAACAATCAGCATAGGTCGAATCTTTAGCTTTTATTGCCTTTAAAAGCGTTTCCAGTTCACCTTTACCTCCAACATTTGTAAAATAGCAAGCCAATTTTGCATTTGTTCCATGATCTGTTGTACAAATATCGATAAATTGTTTAGTGCTTGACAAGCTTTCAGCTTCAAACACTTGTTGTATACATCTATCTACGAATTTTAGCCGTTCTTGCTCTGAATCATTATCAATATCGATAATAATTCCAATCTTTTCGATATCTTTTCGGTCAATCTTTCTGATTAAATTTTTTAAAGCTTTGATTAACTCTGTTTCGCTCAAGCCTTCCAAACTTTGATAATCATCTATATAAATAGGCTTTTCTACCTGGATATCGCAGTTTAGTTTCTCAACCATTGCCTGCATGAAAATTCTATCATTTTTACTTTCTACTATGACAATATTACTCACCTCTCACTCCTTCTTGATGCTCTAGTGCGTAATTCAAAGTTTCCAAATCGAGCCGACTTCCGATTATTTGATTTGTTTTGAGTTTCCTTGCTAGTTCAAAATAGGCGCTGCTGCATTCTTGATTAGGTTCCAAGCCAACATCAGCAAATGCTTGAAGCATCTCTAAACTGTGAGTTGTCGCAAAAATCTGCGTATCCAGTTCAACCGCTAATCGAAACAACATTCTCCAAAAATCTCGCTGGTTCGTATAGTGTATGCCATTCTCTATTTCATCAATGAGCAATATTTTATGTTCGCTGTTTACCAGTTTAAGAATAATGTCTGCAACTCGGTTCATGGCATCTCCAAACAATGATAGAGGCAAACGCTTTTCGCCTTTTCTTCTCAAGTATAGCGTTGGTTCCCCAATATAAAAACTCTCTACTGATTCGATTGCAGGGTCGATAATTTGAAAAGCTTTTAAAACTTCGCTATCTTTTTCATTCAAACGCGCGTTATCGTATGCTACTGTGAGTTCTCTCCCTGAAATCCTGGTAAACGATGGAATGATTGGTACTTTGCCAGTAGTAGAAGTATCATAACTCATTAAATGTGTCGCAGGAACCTTTTTTGATGACAAGGCAGATCGATTTTCGTTCCTCATAAACTCAATAACTATACTAGATTTAACTGAATTAATTTCTAATTTAATTTCTACTCGATCCGTGTTGTTGTAGTCTTTTCCAATAATTACTATAGATGTATCTTTTTTTAGTGCGTAAAATAAGTTATCCCAGGCTCTATCTGGCATAGCTTGTACAGCTTTTGATGACTCTCTTCTTAACTCTTTTAGGATTGCTAGACTGCTAGCGTGTGGAGCAATATTGAGAAAAAATGCTTCTAGCAAAGCTGTTTTGCCAGCATTGTTTTTGCCACCGATTAAATTGACTCTTTCAAACCCAGAAATTTTGATTTGCTCAAAACACCTAAAATTTTGGATTTCTATTTCTTTCAGCATTACTTATCCTTTTGAATTAATCTAACTCATCTGCGTTAATCTGTGTTCATCTGCCTGTATCTGCGGTTAAAAAAAGAGAATTTTGCAACCGCAGATGAGAATAGATTAACGCGGATTCACGCAGATGAAGAGAAGCCGTACCTACCCCGGAGCACCCGATCGCACACCCTGATCTCCTGTAGCCGTCGGATCTTTAGTTTCCTTCGGCATTTCAGACGCAACAGCGCCACCGTGAGGCCACTTCCAATCGCGGATTTCCGGCATATCGTCGCCGTGTTTAGTGATATACAGCCTGTGCTCGATCAGCTTATCCCGCAGCGCCTGTTTCCCATAAGCCGCAGCATAACTCAGTTTCGGCACGCGATCGATCGCATCACCAACTAAGTGGAAGCGATCGAGATCGTTGATCACCACCATATCAAACGGCGTCGTAGTCGTGCCCTCTTCCTTGTAACCGCGAACATGAATATTCGGGTGATTCGTCCGGCGATAAGTCAATCGGTGAATCAGCCAAGGATAGCCGTGAAAAGCAAAAATTACAGGCTTATCCTTCGTAAACAAAGCATCAAAATCCTTGTCAGACAAACCGTGAGGATGTTCTGTCGAAGGCTGAAGCGTCATCAAATCCACCACATTCACCACCCGCACTTTTAACTCAGGATAATCTCGGCGCAGAATGTCAACAGCCGCCAAAGTTTCCAGGGTTGGAACATCACCCGCACAAGCCATTACCACATCCGGTTCGCCACCTTTATCATTGCTAGCCCACTCCCAAATCCCGAGGCCCGCCGTACAGTGTTTAATCGCAGCATCCATGTCCAAATATTGCAAAGCTGGCTGCTTTCCAGCAATAATCACATTCACATAATTGCGACTACGGAGACAGTGGTCAGTTACTGACAGCAAAGTGTTCGCATCGGGCGGCAAATAAATCCGCACCACCTCCGATTTCTTGTTAATTACGTGGTCGATAAAACCCGGATCTTGGTGCGAAAAACCATTGTGGTCTTGCCGCCAAACGTGAGATGTTAGCAGGTAGTTGAGAGATGCGATCGGTCTGCGCCAAGGAATTTCGCGAGTCGTTTTCAACCATTTAGCGTGTTGGTTGAACATCGAATCGATGATGTGAATAAACGCCTCGTAGCAAGAGAAAAAGCCGTGCCTTCCTGTTAGCAAATAGCCTTCCAGCCATCCCTGACACAGATGTTCGCTGAGGACTTCCATCACCCGCCCGTCAGGAGACAGGTGCTCGTCATCCTCTGGCAAAATACTACCCATCCACTCCCGCCCAGTTACCTCAAATACCGGATCGAGGCGGTTTGAAGCAGTTTCGTCGGGCCCGACAATGCGGAAATTGGCGTTTTCCTGATTCAGTTTCATCACATCCCGCAGAAAGCGGCCGGAAACACGGGTTGCTTCTGCCATCACAGTCCCCGGTTTTTGCACGTCAACGGCGTAGTCTGCAAATTCTGGCATTTTCAAGTCTTTCATCAGCAGACCGCCGTTAGCGTGCGGATTTGCCCCCATCCGTCGATCGCCCTTCGGTGCAAGTTCCGCCAATTCTGCAATCAATTTACCCTTGTCATCAAACAGTTCTTCCGGCTTATAGCTTTTCATCCAATCTTCCAGGAGTTGGACGTGGCCGGGCTTAGAAGCCATTTCTGCTAGCGGGACTTGGTGCGATCGCCACGATCCCTCAGTTTGCTTACCGTCAACCTCCTTCGGCCCAGTCCAACCCTTGGGACTTTTAAGTACAATCATCGGCCACTGAGGGCGATCGGAATAGCCCTTCGTGCGCGCTTCCTCCTGAATCGACTTAATTTCGCCGATCGCCGTATCCATCGTTGCAGCCATCAACTGGTGCATCGTTTCCGGGTCTGAACCTTCGACCCAATAAGGTTTGTAGCCATAACCGACCATCAAACTCTCTAATTCCTCGCGGGGAATGCGGGCCAACACGGTAGGATTCGCAATTTTGTAGCCATTCAAGTGCAAAATCGGCAACACAGCCCCATCCCGAACCGGGTTGAGAAACTTGTTAGAATGCCAGCTAGCAGCCAGCGGGCCGGTTTCTGCTTCCCCATCGCCGACAACCGCCGCCACGATTAAATCGGGGTTATCGAAGGCCGCCCCGTAAGCGTGGACAAGGGCGTAGCCAAGTTCGCCGCCTTCGTGAATCGAACCCGGAGTTTCCGGCGCGACGTGGCTGGGAATACCGCCGGGAAACGAAAACTGTTTGAAAAGTCGTTGTATCCCCTCTTCATCTTGGGAAATGTTCGAGTAATATTCGGTATAAGTGCCTTCGAGATAGGTGTTAGCCACCAAGCCCGGCCCGCCGTGTCCTGGGCCTGCGATGTATATGGCGTTTAAGTCTTGGGCTTTGATGACTCGGTTGAGGTGAACGTAGATGAAGTTGAGGCCTGGAGTGGTGCCCCAATGTCCAAGGAGTCTGGGTTTGACGTGTTCGAGTTTGAGGGGTTCTTTGAGTAGGGGATTGTCGAGGAGATAGATTTGTCCGACGGAAAGGTAATTTGCCGATCGCCAGTAAGCGTTAATTTTGCCTAGTTCTGAGTCGGAAAGCGGCTTTAATTGGGGGATTTCGGTCGTTGCTAGCATCATAAGTTTTTCAATCCTGAGTTTTGTTTGTTTTTTGGTTAACTTTGTTTTGAAGTGCGATCGAGGCCGAGAAACCGGGTTTTTTACAAAAATACTTGATTGCAACCCGCAGATTCGGGAAAAAACCCGGTTTCTTTGTCGGAGTCCGTAATTTATGTTTACTCCATATTTTTCAAGCAAACAATTGAATTGTATACCAGTTTTATCTAAATCAAACTTTAAATCAACGTTAATTTTTGAGTAACAAGTGCGCTGCGATCGGGGCAGAAAAGCCGGAGGTTGTGGGGGTGAAATCCAGCAATGAAAAAGATACTTCTCTAGGTAGAGGCAAGAATAATTGATATTAGATATGCAGATTTTTAATTGTGGAGTTATAATGAAAAAGTTAAACATTAAATCTGAAGGGGGCCTTAATGCTACCTGTTAAGAAAAAACTTTTCACCATAGATTCTATGACAATCAAAGAATTAGAAGCACAACTTTTGGCCTTAACGCCAACCGAGAAAGCTCAAATCATCCAATTATTAACCCAAAACTTAGCTAACACCTGGCAAGGAATTAGCAAAACCCCCGGTGTCTGTGGCGGTGATGCTTGTATCAGACAGACTCGCATTCCTGTTTGGGTGCTGGAGAGCTTTCGTCGGTTGGGTATGAACGAGTCTCGACTTTTAGATAACTATCCCACACTAACGGCTACTGATTTAGCAAATGCCTGGGCTTATGCGGCAGTTGTTCCAGATGAAATTGAAATAGCTATCCGCGAAAATGACGAGGCAGACGCAATTTTAGATACACCGGAAAATATCAAATAGTAAAATATGGCATAATATAAATATTCGTTTCATAGCCATTCGACCTATGACCGCCCAAATCACCCTGAATTTGCCAGATGAAGTCTATCACCAAGCAGAATTACTAGCGCAGCAACGCCACCGCAGCGTGAGTGAGATTATAGTAGAAACTCTGGAAATTTTCCTTTTACCAACCACTAAACCAGTATCAGAATTGTCTGATTCTGAAGTAATCAGTCTGACTCAACTCCGGCTGCAACCAGTCCAAGAACAACGATTGAATGAATTGCTAGATCGCCAACAGTCCGGTACGATTACCTCTGTAGAACATCAAGAATTGCAAGCATTAATCCACATCTATGAAGCTAGACTATTACGACAAGCTCAATCCTTAAATGAAGCTGTGCGGCGCGGGTTGCTCGAACCATTAAAAGGATAATCAAAATGGCAATTTCTGAACAAGTTAGAGCCAGAGTTCGCACACAAGCTCAAAATCGATGCGGTTATTGTCGCAGTTTACAAATGTATGTCCTGGGAATATTGGAAATTGACCATATTATTCCTAAAGCGACGGGCGGTACTGACGAGGAAGAAAATCTCTGGCTGGCTTGTAGTCTGTGCAATAATTACAAAGGAACCCAAACTGACGCATTAGATGCGGTCACGCAAACGCGCGTTAAGTTGTTTAATCCGCGCACTCAACAATGGTCACAATATTTTGCTTGGAGTGAAGACTCTACAGAAATTATTGGACTTACAGACTGCGGTCGCGCAACAGTAACAGCACTACAACTCAACAATAATATTGCTGTTACTGTCAGGAGTCAGTGGGTTAGTGCTGGATGGCATCCGCCAACAGAATCAAGTATTTCATAACAAAATTCAAGTCCAGAGCCATTCATAAATCAAATAGATTATATGACAATCCCAGAATTAGAAGCACAACTTTTGGCCTTAACGCCGATCGACAAAGCTGAGGCCATCAGCATCTTAACCCAGAGTTTGAAAAACAGTGGCCGCCCGATCGCAAAAACTCCCGGTGCGATCGGCGGTGATGCTTGTATTGACAACACTCGCATTCCCGTTTGGTTACTCGCCAGCTATCGCAATGACGGCGCTACCGATGCTTTTATCCTAGATTGCTATCCCCATCTCAGTGCTGCTGATTTAGTAAATGTTTGGGCTTATACTGAAGCTTATCTAGATGAAATTGAGTCAGCAATTCGACAGCAAGATGATGCTGACGAAATTTAGCGAGTAAAGTGCATCAGCTATTGAAGCCCTCATAACTCGCTAAATTCTTATCTTTCCGACTGCTGCACCTCCAACCAAGCCTGCAAATCCGGCATAGTAGCAAAATCCAACAGCGCCTCACTCAAATCTTCGAGGACTAGCAAGGGCAGATTGGCAAGGCGCGATCGCATTTCCTCAGAAATTTCTTGCCGCAACCGACGGGTTAATTGTCGAACAATCAGGGCACAGGCTTCTGCCTGCCGTCCTTCCTGCCGTCCTTCCTGCCGTCCTTCCGCCTTAGCTTCTTGATAGAATCTCGTTTCCTGTAATGTAATTCCCAACATTGATTCCACCTCGGCTCGACTCAACGATGTAAATTTGTACGACAAAATAGTAGCTAATAGGTCTATTATGTCACGACCTGCTGCTGGTGGAACTTCTTGCTGCACTCGGCTCAGCAAATATCTTGCTTCTGCTGGTGCTTGAGTCTCCCCGACAGTCGTCAACACCATCAGCGCAATCCCTAAAGGCAAAGCGCGAATATCCCCCAACTCATCCAAGCATACCCGATGCACCTGATTGCTGTTGAGCAAAGCTCGATAAGGATAAACATCGCTTTGTTCGGCGCTGCGAGATGGATAAATCACTACAGCTTGCCAATCCCTGTACCGACTGCGATTGCGGTAAAAGTATAAAAACGATTCGCCAAACAATCGTTCGTAAAGCTGTTCGTCTTTCTGAAACTGAACTTCACAAAAATAGACAATGCCCGGTTCCTCAGATTCTGGGGGCAAAAATACGCCGTCAATTTCAAATTTAGGTTCTTTGACTGCAACCGAGTCAAAGCGATAATTGGCAGCATTTGCTGGAGTTGTCGCTAGTAGATCGAACAGCAAAGTGGGCGCTTGTCCGAACAGTTTGTAGAATATGGAATCCCGCCGCATGAAAGATTTGCAAATAAAGAGAGACAAATTAATACTACTGCATAATGGTTTGCCAAAAATATGCGATCGCCCTCTATCGAAATCTCGAAATATGCGTTAGCGAAGCCCTCGAAGAGGATCGCCCTTAATTCAAATTTTATTAAAAGTTCGATCTACAAAAACCGAAGCCCTAAAATAACAAAGGCTCGTTAATGAGCCTTCGCCAAAATATAAATCTTGGTATTCAGAACGTCTTTACCGGAATTCCTCGACCCTCGTGGGTAACGGGATGTCATGATTAGATCATGTCTGCTGCATCCATGTCTTTAATATAGTTCATGGTTTAGATATGGGTCAATTTTTACCCAGAAAACGATGAATATTTTCCAGTGTGGGCAATTTACGGTATAGTATGCTTTCTATTTCTGGATTACCGCAGTTTTTTCGTTTGGTCGATCGCGCATATCGTCTTTTTGGTGGCTGAGGAGATTTTAAACCAACGCGAGGTAGGGATAGGGTGGGTTTGTGCGATCGATCTTGGGCGATCGAAATTTGTGATAAACTTTCAAATCCAATCTAAAATCTAGATTGTGCTTTTGGACTATCAACCAAGCAGTAAACAAGCCTTATGACTTCACAAGTACAACTTGAACAGGTAAAGCCGGAGCTAGTTTGGCGATCGCATGATGGACTGTCTCACCTTTATCATGGCGATACTTTGGAACTCATGGCTTTGCTGCCTGCTGAAAGCGTAGACTGCATCTGGACGGATCCGCCTTACAACCTTTCCAATGATGGTATTACCTGCGTTGCTGGTCGTATGGTCAAGGTAAACAAGGGGGAATGGGATCGCAGTCAAGGTGTTGAACTAGACCATGAATTTAACAAAGCATGGTTGGCTGCTTGTTATCGGCTTCTTAAACCAACTGGTACCATCTGGGTAACGGGTACTCTCCATGTGTATCCATCAGTCGGATTTGCTATGCAGCAGCTTGGCTTTCGTATTCTCAATGACATTATTTGGGAAAAACCTGCTCCACCTCCAAATCTGGGGTGCCGCTGTTTCACTCATTCAACAGAACTAATACTATGGGCAACAAAAGCACGTAAAGGAAAAGAACGTTACACATTCAATTATGAGGAAATGAAGGCTGAGAATGGCGACAAACAGATGAAGAATGTTTGGCGAATGTCTACTCCTGGCAAACATGAAAAACTCTATGGTAAGCATCCGACACAAAAACCTATTGAACTTGTTGCGCGTTGCCTTCGAGCAAGCACAAACCCAGACGATCTAGTTTTTGATCCTTTTTCCGGTTCTTCCACAACTGGAGTTGCAGCTTTATCATTAGGGCGAAAATTTATTGGTTGTGAAGCAGATGCGGGTCATGTTGAACTCTCGATTAAACGCTTAACCGGAAGTACCCCGACCGGGGATAACTTCGGTTTAATTAATCCCAGTCAAGTAGAGTTACCAGTGGCATTTAAGTAAGGTTATCTATGGAGAGAGTAGAGGCAATTACAAGACTCACTACATTGGTAGGTCAAGATCTTCGACAACTAGCAGATCAATACCGTATAACGGTTTGGAGTAAAGAAGATAAGAAAAACAAGGGTTGGGCTGGGCATACAATTGAACGCTACTTGGGATTAGCCCTTAACTCATCTCGATCGCCTAATTTTGGTAGTTGGGAGCTAAAGCTAGTTCCACTAATACGTAAACGAACAGGAGAACTCAGAGTCAAAGAAACGATGGCAATCACGATGATAGATCCAGTAGAGGTGGAAAACAAAGAATTTGAGGAAAGCCATCTCTTCAACAAACTACAGAAAATGGTTGTTGTTGCACGGGTATTTGAGAGCCAAGCAGATAATTGTTCTTTTGTGCATTCAGTAGCTTCCTTCGATCTTGATAATCCTACAATTTACGAGCAAGTGAAAGCAGACTACAACCTTGTTCGGGAAACAATTATAACTCAAGGGTTTTCAAGTCTTAGTGGAAAAATGGGCAAACTTGTGCAGCCAAGAACTAAGGGGCAAGGGCATGGCAGCACCTCTCGTGCTTTCTACGCTCGAACTAAGTTTGTCGCACATATATTAGGAGAGGGGTATTCTGTTCCACTGCCTGTCAAGCCTTAACCTATTTTTGATTGGCACTGCTAATTAATTAAGTGTCTAAATGACATGAGGCTGCTATAACTTTAGCGTTAATTAAGGTAAAAATTCGATCGAGTTCGAGTAAACTTGCTAATTCTACAACCTCTTCTGAAGTTAAAAGATTAGCCTTTTTTCTCTCGGCTAATTCTTCCAATCTGGCTTGCAGGTTTTCCGTAAATTTGAATAAGTAAAGATTTCTGACTTTCTGCATCGAAATCTCGCTATCTATCCAGTAAGAAGGTTGTACCATAAGTTCAGATATCATGGTGATTCAATTACTCGAATTACTACATGGATAGTCTTGATCATATCATTAAAACAAAATGTTCCGATGCCACGGTTTCTACAACCTGGATGTGAATCAATATTAACCTGCTGTTGCCAAAGAACGAACAGTTAAGATTTCATCAGGGCGGAGAACTTCTACAGTAGAGATAGGGACGGCTATAACTGTAAGAGACTCACCAACAGCATTAAATACTTCCAACAGACAGCCTTCTTCACCACCACTAGGATGAGGAACAAAATCAACCAATGTGGCAATATCTCCTGCTCTGAGTTGATATTCTGGTAAGTCACGAGTTAAAGCAACTTCCTGATATAGCTTTAGAATCATCTTAATTCTCCTTAAAAGGTTGTAGCGTCACAAACTGAAATTTTCCATCAATCCGTCGTTGCAGCCAAATTGTAACGACAGATAGGTTTATACCATTTGTACCAACGAGTTCTCCTACAACTCGATAAAAGATTCCATACTCGTTATTCCTCTCTTCAATCGCCTCACCTACTCCCACAACTGACTGGATGGCTGCTTTCAGCGCTTCTGGGTTTTCTGAGGTAAATCCAGCCCGTGCCAAGAATTTTGACTTATCATTTCTGGCTTTGTGTACCAGCAGATAACCAGTTATCTTATCGTCTGGGATGACCGCATCTTTTGGAATCTTCACCCTGAAATCTCTCCATCCTTTTATTTTGCTCGTGCAATACAGCAGCCAAAAAGTTTCTATTTCTTCGATAACGCATCATCCAAAAGAAATCCGTGAGTTTTGTAGGGACACAGCACTGCTGTGTCCTTACTAATTTCAACGTCTCCTTACTAATTTCACTCTGTTTTCTTCTTACTCGCCGTAGCAGTCGTCGCCTTCTTAGCAGTGGTTTTCTTCGCAGCGGTTTCCGACTTTGCCGCAGTAGTTTTCTTCGCCGCCGTTTCCGATTTCGCCGCAGTGGTTTTCTTCGCAGTAGTCGTTTTCTTCTCAGCAGTTTCCGACTTCGCCGCAGTAGTCTTAGTTGACTTCTTCGACTTGCTAGATTTACCGCCGCCCGCAGCTTCCTTCGCTGCTAACAAATCCAGTGCTTTTTGTAAGGTGAAATTCTCCAGAGATTCATCCTTAGCCAAAGAAGCATTGATATCCCCATGTTTGACGTAGGGGCCGTAGCGGCCGTCGTAAACATTGATGAGCTCTCCCGATTCTGGATGCGCGCCCAATTCCTTCAATGGTGTCGTTGATTTGCTGCCGCGCACGGCTTTCGGTTGCGATAATAACTCTAAAGCCCGATCGAGCGTTATAGTCAAAACATCATCAGGAACCTTGATCGATCGATAATCCTTACCAACCTTACCCTGGTCGTGTACCACATAAGGGCCGTACATCCCCAAATTAGCCTGCACCTTCGCCCCCGTATCCGGGTGAGTGCCCAACAACCGAGGTAGAGTCAACAAACTCACCGCCATATCAACCGTCACACTATCCTTATCCGTCCCCTTCGGTAAAGAAGAACGCTTCGGTTTCTTGTTCGTTTCCGAAACATCCCCCAACTGAACATAGGGGCCGTAATTGCCAATCAGCACATAAATCGGTTCCCCAGTGTCCGGGTGCAGACCTAATTTTTCTGGCCCTTCCGTCTTTTGCTTTAACAGAAACTCCACTTTTTCCGGGTCTAAATCTGCCGGAGTCAAATCCTGGGGAATCGATGCTTTCACCTGGCCTTCTTCGTTTTCAGATTCGAGGTAAGCGCCGTATTTACCGATGCAAACTTTGGCTGTGATATTCTCCAATATCACAGTTCGGGCAACTTTCGCGTCAATCTGACTTTCCTGTTCTTTAACTTGCGTTGCAAGTCCCATTTCCCCTGTATAAAACTTTTGCAAATACGGCAACCATTTCGCCTCGCCCGTGGCAATTTCATCCAGGGTTTGTTCCATGCGGGAAGTAAAACCCGTGTCTACTAAGTCGGGGAAATGTGTTTCTAATAAAGTCGTGACGGCGAAAGCGGTGAAGGTCGGAATTAGCGCGTTAGCTATTAATTTCGCGTATCCTCGATCGACAATTGTACCGATAATACTCGCATAGGTACTCGGACGGCCCACACCCTCACTTTCCAACATCTTCACCAGAGAAGCCTCCGTGTAGCGGGCGGGAGGTTGAGTTTCGTGTCCCACAGCCTCTACATCCTTGCAATTAGGCTTATCCCCCACCTTCAGCGCCGGCAAAATCACCTCCTGGTCTTCCAGCGCCGCATTCGGGTCATCGGAACCTTCCACATAAGCGCGCAAAAAGCCCGGAAAATCAATGCGTTTCCCGCTGGAACGGAAACCGGCATCTTCCACCTGAGTTAATACCGTGACGTGAGTTTGGCGCGAATCTGCCATTTGAGAAGCCACTGTCCGCTTCCAAATCAAATCGTAGAGGCGGAAATCAATCCCATCCAATCCCGTTTGCTGCGGAGTCCGAAAAGTGCTGCCGGCGGGGCGAATAGCTTCGTGGGCTTCCTGGGCGCCTTTGCTTTTGGTTGTATATTTGCGCGGTTGGGGGCTGAGGTATTCGCTACCGTAAAGTTCTTGCACGCAACTGCGGGCGGCAGTAATCGCCTGTTCGGACAAATGTACCGAATCCGTCCGCATATAGGTGATAAAACCGCGTTCGTACAAACTTTGGGCAATTCGCATGGTTTCCCGCGCACCCAGTCTCAGCTTGCGGTTAGCCTCCTGCTGTAAAGTCGAGGTCGTAAACGGTGGCGACGGTTTGCGGGTGACTGGCCGTTCTTCGATATTACCGACAGTCCAGGGTTTGTTTTGAATGCGTGCGAGTAAAGCCCGCGCCTGTTCTTCGTTCAGCAACAGTACGCGGCGGCCTGCGGTAATTTGTCCGGTATTTTCATCGAAATCGCTACCGTTGGCAACTTTTACATTCCCGACTGTCACGAGTTTGGCATCAAAGGAAATTTTGCTTTTTTCCAAAGTTGCTTTCAAATCCCAGTAGCTACCTTGGCGGAAAGCGCGGCGTTCCCGTTCCCGGCGTACCAACAGCCTTACTGCGACTGACTGGACTCGCCCTGCGGACAAACCCCAGGCGATTTTCTTCCACAGTAGCGGAGAGAGGGTGTATCCGACGAGTCGATCGAGAATTCGGCGAGTTTCCTGGGCCTGTACCACTCGATTGTCGATATCGCGGCAGTGAGTTAGGGCGTCGCGGATAGCTTCGCGGGTGATTTCGTGAAACACCATCCGCTTGATGGGAACTTTGGGTTTGAGGATTTGCAGCAAATGCCAGGAAATGCTTTCGCCTTCCCGGTCTTCGTCAGTGGCTAGAATCAGTTCTGTGGCGTCTTTTAGCGCATCTTTGAGTTCTTTAACAATTTTCTTTTTATCTTTGGGGATGACGTAAAGCGGTTCAAAATCTGCCTCCACGTTGACGCCGAGTTGCGCCCATTTTTCACCTTTAACGGCTTCTGGTATTTCTTCGGCGGAGGATGGGAGGTCTCGGACGTGGCCCATAGATGCCTCTACCCGGTACGTAGAGGGCAGGAAGTTACGAATGGTACGGGCTTTGGTGGGAGATTCGACGATAACTAAAGTTGACATGGCATCTTTTTATATATGGATGGCGGCGCAGTTAGAGTGTCTAATTTACAGAGTGTAGGTCGGATGTCAAGGCTTAGGGGAACTTTAGGGGATGATTTCAAATTACCTTAATGTTTAAGTTACTGCCGATCGGGTTGCAGGTCACAAGCTGATGGGATTTTACTGCTTTTGGGGCAAAGACCAGGAACCCTTGTCTCTGCAAGATGCACGGAATGTCTCTCACCTGACTCTAGCAGAATTGGCGGTAACTGGATGCTGAGACTGCTGGATGCGGGCGGATGGTTCCTCTGTTGTAGATTTGAGATTTGAGATTTGAGATTGGGCAAGATTTGATGGTTTCCCCGCAAACAAGACTTGAAATGCGATCGAGAATTGGTCGAATAGTCGATCGCACTCACCAGCTAACATCAGATATTGTGGACTAATTCTTGATACCATTTTGCGATCGCGTTATTATAAACACTAGGCAAAATGACGTAAATCTTTGATTGATAGAACAACCGCAGATGTCAGGCAGATAGACACAGATTAACGCAGATATAACTGACAATTTTTATTATTCTTGTGGGATGGGCGTCCCGCCCGTCCAGAAAGAAGGGGCTCTTCTGGCCCATCCCACTTTCAAGAGTGTAAGTTATTAAATTTTCGTTCCTAACATTGGACATAATTCGGAAGTTGCATCAAGAACTCGGGGTGCCGGCTGAAATTTTGATCCAGCCATATCAATCGGTACAAACCCCTGCTTAAGTATTTTTGTTTACTGCGGATCGAATTTCATCTGCACCGCAAATTCAGCAATTTCTGTCAGGCTTGAGTCAGGATCGAGAGATAACCTTGAGATAGCCAAGGAGGATATTTTGTGAATGTAAAAGCTTTTGACGCCTATCGCTGTAGATTTTTGAAATTACTTGAGTACATTGATGCCAATCTAGAAGAAAATCTCAGTGTAGATAAACTCAGTATTGTTGCTGCGTTCTCAAAATATCATTTTCACCGACAATTTTCTGAGTTTTTAGGAATCGGCGTATACAAATACGTCCAGTTAAATCGCTTGAAGCGCGCCTCTTATCAGCTCGCATTTCGCGATCGCCCGATCGTCGATATCGCCCTCACGAGTGGCTACGAAAGCCCTGAAGCCTTTGCTCGTGCATTCAAAAAGAGCATAGCACAAACTCCTTCTGAATTCAGAAAGCAGCCGCAATGGGAAAATTGGCACGCCACTTACCAACAATTAAGCGAACTGAGGAACCAACACATGAAATCCGATACATCCGCTGAACAAGTCAAAATCGTCATCTTCCCAGAAACAAAAGTTGCAGCCCTCGAACATCGGGGAGATCCGCAGCTAATCGGCAATTCTGTCCGTAGATTCATCGAGTGGCGCCAGCAAAATAATCTGCCTCCCAAGGTGAGCAAAACTTTTAACATTGTCTACGACAATCCAGCCGAAACCGCGCCGGAAGACTATCGCCTGGATATTTGTGCAGCCACGGATCGTAATGTTATAAATAACTCATTCGGAGTGATGGGAAAAATTATCCCTGGAGGTCGTTGTGCCTTACTGCGCTATACTGGTTCTAACGACAATCTTGGTGAAGCAGTAAGATACCTTTACTCCGAATGGTTGCCACAAAGTGGTGAAGATCTGCGAGATTTTCCCCTATATTTTGAGAGAGTCAGTCTTTTTCCAGATGTACCAGAATCTGAGGCGATTACTGACGTGTTTCTGCCTCTGGAGTAGTTCAGCACTTACGCACTGGTGGTCAGAAACCGGGTTTTTTACGAAAATCCTTCGCTGTAGTCCACAGATTGACTAAAAAACCCGGTTTCTTTGATGGTGGTGCATCCAGGACTGTAGTTGAGTGCAATTAATGCCAAATCTGGGTAAACATCCCCTTGATGTCAATATTATTCGTAGGGTGCGTCGCCATCGACAATTCTAGCTATTGACAACGATTTAAGTAGCGACGCACCACGCCAGATAGTAAAGGGGATAACTAACCCCGATTTGGGATAATGCCAATTTGAAAAAATTTTGCTACAGTCATTAATTATAGAGAAATTATCTGTTATGTGCATAACTCCCCGCCGGACACGGCAATGCCGTTTCCCTACAGATGATATCTTCTAATTTCATCGTTTTATAGCTAAAAAATTATGGCATTTGAATTCGACCATATCTTCATCTTAACTGATATTGGTGCCCCGATCGCCGATCGCCTTTCATCCCTCGGTTTAGTCGAGGGTTCGTCTCGCATTCACGTTGGACAAGGTACCACAAATCGCTGTTTCTTTTTCCATAACGCGATGTTGGAACTGTTGTGGGTGCGCGATCCAGAGGAGGCGCAATCTGAGCCTATTTATCGGACTCGTCTGTGGGAGCGATCGACAAATCGCAATAATGGCGCCTGTCCCTTCGGCATCTGTTTGCGTTCAACCACAGGTTCTGAGGACACAGTAGCATTTTCTAGTTGGGCATATCGTCCGCCCTATTTACCTGAAACAATCAGCATCGCGGTAGCCACAAATAGTGATAATTTAACTGAGCCGATGCTGTTTCAAACTCCCTGGGGAAAACGTCCAGATTCATCCTCTACTGAGAAATTACAGCCCCTGAGTCACGGTGTTGGTTTCCGCGAAATTACTCGTGTAGAATTAGTAAGTCCTGCTGCGAATAATCCGTCACCAGAACTGCAAGCAGTAATTGATACAAATCAGGTCAAGTTAAGGAAAGGAACCGAGTATTTTCTAGAGCTAGGCTTTGATGGAGAAGTGCATGGGAAACAAGTAGATTTTCGACCGGGATTGCCGCTGATTATCAGTTGGTAATGTCAAGTTGCAAGCTAACAGTGGACATCTTCCATTCATTCCCAACTAATCTAGAAATTATCTACATTTATTTGTGTTTATCTGCCTTTAATCTGCGGTTCATTTATTAATCAAATATTTATGCAATCTTGTTTAACGATCTCTATAAGCTGTAGGAGTCATCCCCGTCAACTGCCGAAACTGTTTGCTCAAATGGCTGTGGCTGTTGAACCCACATTCTAAGGCAATTTCCGCGATCGATCGCTCTTTTTGCTGTAACAACTCCTTCGCCCGTTCGATCCGTTGTTGAAGCAGATACTGATAGGGAGCTATTCCCATCGCCACTTTAAACATATGGCTAAAATGAAACTGACTCATCCCCAGGAACGCAGCCAAATCAGCGAGCTTAATGTCTTGACTTAGATGTTCGTTTATGTATTCCAAGACTTGCAACAATTGACGCTGAGGTAAACCGCCCTCGTAAATTGTCAGGCGAGGTTTGGTAGTAAAGTATTGTCTGAGCAAATGCACTGCTATAATATTTTACACTGACTTGATGTAGAGATTTGGGCTTAAATTTTGCTGCTGTAGTTCCGAAAGTAGCATAATGCCGAGTGACTCAATTTGTCGATCGCGCATCCGAAATTCCGGCAGCAATTCCAGGCGATCTGGATTCATGTCAGACCGGGCAGCCCTAGTCTCGCCACCCAGCTAAACTCAGCCATTACCCTAGACTTTGGTCGTAAATCTTATCCGGTTAAATGCTCGTAGAAGTGTGTTGAGAGTCGATCGCGTCAATACCAAAAATCAGAGTTTGCAATTGTTTTTATTGTTAAGTTTCAAAAGAGGGTTGACAAATGTACAACAAAGGTTCATGTCAATGCGGTGCGATCGCCTTTGAGTTCGAGGGGCCGTACTTTCTCACATTCTGCCATTGCCAAATCTGCCAAAAATTACATGGTTCAGCATTCGCACCAATTCTTCATGCAGAATCAAAAACGTTTAAATGGTTGCAAGGCGAAGAATTCCTCAGTTATTTCAATTCTTCATCATATTTGAGAAGAGTATTTTGTAGCAAATGTGGCTCTAATATGCCAATAGTCAGTCACGAGCTAAATCATATTGCTGTCCCGGCAAGCGTTATGGACACACCAGTTGAACAGCAACCTGTAGCGCATTTTTATACTAGGTCAAAAGCAAGTTGGTTTTGCATCAATGATGACGCATTGCAATATGAAACCGTCCCGCCAGGAGGAATTCGGGAAGTTTACGAACGAGTTAAGAATGCAACTTAACAACAGGCTGGAGTCCGATATGGTAACGCGCGATCGATCGACCAATGTCATCGATAGCCCGTACATTTTAGGTTTGATATCATCGAAAATCTAAAGACCGCAATAAGATTCGTTCGTAGTGTGGACTTTAGTCCGCAAAAAGGAGCGGAGTAAAGTCCACACTTCATCGAAAGTCTAAAGACTGCGATAAGATTCGTTCGTAGTGTGGACTTTAGTCCGCAAAAAGGAGCGGAGTAAAGTCCACACTACAAGCCATTTTTGTGATGCTAATCGACTGGACATCATTTTAAGGCTGAACTTCCCGCAGCCGCCGATCGAGAAAACGGCGTTCGCTATCATTCGTAACTAGCGCCAGTGCTCTCTCATAGCTCTGTGCCGCTTCTGCTGATGCTCCCATACGGCGCAACAAATCGGCCCGCGCAGCGTGAAACAGGTGATAGCCATCGAGTTCGGGACCGATCGCATCCAGAAGCGCGATCGCAGTTGGCGGCCCATCTACCATTGCGATCGCCACCGCCCGATTCAGCGACACAATTGGCGATGGCTGTAAGCGTTCGAGTAGATTATAAAGCTGAACAATCTGCTGCCAGTTTGTCTCTTGGGCCCGCACCGCCCGACAATGCACGGCTGCGATCGCAGCTTGCAAAGCAAACGGCCCGATCCCGCCACGGAATGCTTCCTCAACCAGCGGCAGCGCCTCGACAATCTGTGCCCTGTTCCAGCGACTGCGATCTTGCTCTTCCAGCAGGATCAGGTCGCCAGACTCATCCAGACGCGCATCGCGCCGCGAGTCGTGCAGCAACATCAGAGCCAGAAGAGCAGTCACTTCCGCTGGCGGTTGCGGTGCCATCAACATCCTCACCAGTCGCCCCAGCCGGATCGCTTCGGCGCAGAGATCCGCTCTCACTATTGTCTCGCCATGCGTCGCCGCATAACCTTCGTTGAAGATCAAATAGATCGCCGTCAGCACCGCTTCCACGCGATCGGGCAAATCCTTCGTCTCCGGCACTGTGTAGGGAATGCCCGCGTCACGAATCTTGCGCTTGGCGCGTACCAGCCGCTGCGCCATCGTTGCCGTGGGTACGAGAAACGCCCGTGCGATTTCATCCGTCTCCAGGCCGCCCAGCAGGCGCAGCGTCAAAGCAACCTGAGCCTCGATCGCCAGCGCGGGGTGACAGCAGGTGAAAATCAACCGCAATCGCTCGTCGGGGATTTCGCCGATATCGTCATCGATTTCTTCGATAGTTTCGATCGACTCAGAGGCAGCATACACTTCAAGTTTTTCGGCGAGTCGCGTCCGCCGTCTGAGGCGATCGATCGCCTTAAATCGAGCTGTTTTAATCAGCCACGCGCGCGGGAGATCGGGGATTCCGGCAGTCTGCCACTGCTTCAGTGCAGCCGTAAAGGCTTCCTGCGCCGCCTCTTCGGCTACGTCGAAATCTCCAACCAGTCCGATCAATGTGGCGACGATCCGACCCCAGTCCGATCGATAAACGGAGTCAATGGCTTGGGTTACGTCTGGTTTTGCGTTTGGCATCACAACCTGATGAGAAAAATTTTTGGCGAGGTGTCGATTTGAGCGATCGCCCTTCGACTTATACCATTTTTTTAAATTTATGACAGACTTTTGCCAACTAGGGAAACGAGATAATTACAACGTCTTGTCGTCGTATCAAAATCGCCAATAGCCTAACTTCTCGTTGAAACCAAAATAGCCGATAGACTTGACACAGTATAATCGCACTGCTATATTATAATGAGCGCTCGATATAAATTTTATGCCCAAAATCGTCCATGCCCAAAATCGTTGACTCTGAGGAGTATCGTAAAGAGCTTCTCCATAGATGCTTTAACCTATTTGCCGAAAGCGGATATGCTAGTGTTACAACACGACAAATCTCTAAGGCATTGGGTATCTCCACTGGAGCAATGTATCACTACTTTGCTAGTAAACAGGTGTTGTTTGAGCAATTGGTTGAGGAGATCAGTTGGCAGGATGTTTATCTATTTAAGTCGATTGCTGAAGGAGGAACGCTGACCGAACGCATTGAAAGACTTGGATGTATGCTGGTTCAGCATGAAGAACACTTTGTCAAACAGGCAGTAATTTGGACAGATTTCTACCAGCATACCGCCGTGACAGAGATTAACAGTAATCCCATTTTTCAGCAAATAGATCGGCGCTATCAACAAATGATGGAGGAACTGCTTAATCTCTCAGATCCGAAGCTCGCTCGATTTGTCTGGACTTTGATCAATGGTATCTTGATCGAGCAGATAGAACGTGAAAATAGCTTTTCCTTTGCCCAGCAGATTCACTTATTTACCAAGATGTTAATTGCCTACTGCGAAAAATACTGTATCTAGCCTTAACAGGCAGACAACTGTAAAAGCTCTATCGACATGAGTTTAAATAATTCGAGCGCTCGAATTAAGACACTCAAAACACCATAGGATGTTGACTATGAACATTTCTGCCCAACCGATTCTAGAAAACTTGCAGCATCTAGAAACTTCGCTGTTCTCCCTATCGCTTATCTTGTTTTGTATTATCTTCGCTGAAATCGGCGTTGACTTTTTCTTTCGTAAACAACGGAATTACCGAGAAACGGCTGCAAATATCGGTGTTGGTATCGTTCATGATTTTCTCAGCGATCAATTAGCAAATGTTGTAGCTGTAGTTGGGCTATCCCTAATTGCGGCAGTCAGTCCTCTAAAGGTTCCTGTAAATGGCTGGACAATGCTATTAGCAGTATTCATCGCAGATTTTCTCTATTACTGGAACCATCGTGCAGAACATCGGATTCGTTTTTTTTGGGCATATCACAGCGTTCATCATAGTTCCACTGATTTTAATTTGACTGTAGCGCTGCGGCTGGCATGGGTTGAAGACTTTATCCTTTGGATTTTCTACATTCCGATGGCACTGCTGGGATTTCATCCCCTACAAGTCTTGATTGCGCTCGAAGTTGTGGGGCTATATCAAGTCTGGATTCACAATCAGAAAATTGGGCGATTGGGAATTCTCGAATCCATGATGAATACAGCTTCCAATCACCGTGTACATCATGGCTCAAATCTGCCATACATTGATAAAAATTATGGTGGCATTCTGATTGTTTGGGACAGGTTGTTTGGAACTTACCAAGCCGAGACGGAAAAGGTGATCTACGGGCTGACTGAAAATATTCAAACCCACAATCCTATTCAGATCAATATTATGGAATATTCCAGAATCATTAGCGATTTACGACGATCGCAGACTCTCAAAGAATGGTTCTTGAGTCTATTCGGTCCGCCTGAATGGAAACCACAAGCATTCAAACAACTGCCTAGCAAAGATTAAACCTACTTAAATCTATCTCTATGAAACTTCATTCTGTCTCGCAAATTTTGGAACGCCTGTTTCGATCAAATTACAGGTCTATCCTGTTTACCTATGGGCTGACGTTGCTGGAAAATACGTTTGAATTGCTATATCCGCTAGCGATCGGATTTGCTATCGATCAGCTTCTAAAGGGAAACTATAGCAACATCATCCCCTTTCTATGCATTTGGCTGGCACATGCGATTACAGCTATTTCTCGTCATGTATACGATACTCGAACCTTTACCAGTATCTATAGCAACTTAGCAACAGCGATGGTTGTAGAGCAGAGTAAGCAGGGCGCTTCAACGGCTCAAATTGCTGCGCGTTCCGTGCTTTCCAGAGAATTTGTCGATTTCTTTGAGCGAAATATTCCCCAAATTATTGCAGGGTTGTTTAGCTTTGTTGGCGCATTGGTAATGCTATTCATCTATGACATACAGATTGGCGCATATTGTTTGGCTTTGCTTATTCCGTTGATTTTGATCAATCGCAGCTATGCTCAGAAATCACAACGGTTGAATCAAAACTTGAATAATCAGCTAGAACAGGAAGTAACAGTTTTAAGCCAATCTGAGGCTGAAGTAGTGAGATCGCACTACTTGTTAATAGCAAAATGGAGAGTCCATCTTTCTAATGCAGAAGCCCTGAATTATGGATTTATAGAACTGTTTACGATTTTACTTGCTGCCACGGTTCTGATTCGTACAGTCTGGATTCCAGGCATTCAAACAGGTGAGATTTATGCCATTATTTCCTACCTGTGGAACTTTTTAAAGAGCTTAGAGAATATTCCAGCACTGGTACAGCAGTTTAGCCGGTTACAGGATATTGGGCAGAGAATGCAACTAAGTTCTGAGGCATTGAGCAAGCTGTGAATCTTGAAGTGATGGCAGCAGCCCAATAACTGTTCTGAACTAGAACGTATCAATACTAATTGATCAGTTGGGGTGCAAAGTTTGGCTGCATCTGATAGGTACATCAGTTATACAGAGAACCTTTGATAGGATCGTGATTAAAGATTAGAGTGTTGGCTCTCAGTATTGAATTTAGCTGTAATTGGAGGAACTATGATGTCAATGAGATTATTTACAATTTTGTGGCTAACAGGCATGGTAGGCATCGTTTCTCTTTGGTGGATGAAATTACCTATTCCTGAGGATGAAGAACTTCAGATGCCGCTCTGGGGAATCAAATTGATTTCTTTGATTCAACCAACCTTTCTTTTGTCTATTACTGTCTTGATTGGTGTTGTACTAGCTCATAAAGTTGGATTATCCGCACCTCTGGCTGAGGCAGTGTCTAATCGAACTTCAATTAGTTTGGCTATTCAGCCCCAAGTGCTTCCAGGAATTATTGGAGGCTTGATCGGAGTTATTGGATTAACTTTTATTCAGTTTTGTGCTAAAGTTTTTCTACCTTCTGATTTTATTACGAAGGCTGAAACTCTATCAAGCAACACCCCATTTTTGACTCGTATTCTGTATGGAGGTATTACCGAAGAATTATTGCTCAGATGGGGAATAATGACGCTTTTAGTATGGATAGGTTGGCGTATTTTTTCAAAAGGGCAGGGTGTGCCTTCCATATTCTGCTTTGTATCGGCGATCGCCCTTTCAGCATTTCTCTTTGGGCTGGGTCATTTACCCCTTGCCTTCGTACTAGGAACACAAGTCACTCCTTCAGTCATTACCTATGTGATTGTGGGTAATTCATTTTTTGGCATCATTGCAGGCTATCTGTACTGGCGTAAAGGTCTTGAAGCGGCAATGATTTCTCATATGTTGGTTCATGTTGTTATGGTTACATTTACCCGTTTAGCCCGATGATACAAGAATGGAATGTTTTCATTGACAACTCACTGTAAATGTTAGCCCCATTCGGTAGTACAATAATCCCAATGCACCAGATTGACACAAAGTTCTTAGTTGAGGATTCGAGGCAATCGGCAACTGGTGATTAGGAACGCCATCGTACAGCAAGCTCTTGGTGCTGGAAGCATAAGGAGAATTTTAGTGTTAAAATTTGCTGGGAAAGTCGGTCGAGGTAGAATCGTTTTATGCTTGCTCAATCCATCCTAGAAACAACCAGATTGATTTTGCGCCCCCTATCTCTTGCAGATGCGCCATCGCTCCAAAGTGTGGCAAGCGTTCGTGAGATTGCCGATACTATGATTTCTATTCCTCATTATAAATTAAAATCTTACCTCAAAGTTCCAAGACCCCAAAGTAATAAGGTGAACGAAGTTGCACAGACAAACTTCAAAAAAAACTGTGGGAGATTATCAAAGTAATGATTAAATATTTCGGAACAGGACAGCCTGTAAGGATATGGTGTCAGGACGAGAGTAGATTTGGATTGATTACTATGCAGGGCAAGATGATTACATTGAAGGGGATAAAACCCATCGGCAAAAAGCAATCTTTAGCGAGAAAACTTCTATCTTTATGGAGTTGTAGAACCATCAACAGGTGAACAATATTATCAAGAATTTTCTCAGCTCAATCACAACTGCTTTCAAGAGTTTTTAAATGGATTTGCTGAAAAATATTCAGAGAGTTTCAATCTAATTATCATGGATAATGGTAGCTTTCATAAAGCTCTCTTGTTAGACTGGCATGACCATGTGATGCCAATATATTTACCTGCCTATAGTCCTGAATTGAATCCGATTGAAAGATTGTGGGAACAAAAAAAGACCTCAAGTTGGCAAATTATTCGAGTTTAGAGAAACTCAAAGAACAGGTAGATATAATTATCAAATCTCTCACGAATGAAGAAGTCTTATCTCTCTGTAGTTGGGACTATATCCTTGAAGCTATATTAAGTGCAGGTTCATAGTGAATTGGTATTACACAGGGCAACAACGGAGGCAAATAGACATCTGGTAAAAAGAAATTAGGCGAGGAGCGAGCGATCGCACTTGCTCGGATCCGGGTGAAGCATTTGGACATAAAATCAAGGGTTTTAGGCATAAATTGTCGCCCTCGGCGTACGCCCTACATTTATCAAACAGATGTCTCTTCAAGATCGTAACCTGACGAGCAAAATTTTTTGGCGAGGTGTCGATTTGAGCGATCGTCCTTCGACTTACTGATACAGGGAAACAACCGAGACAAACCAATGAAATATTTGCTGCTGATTTACATGGAAGAAAACGCCATGAACCAGACCGATCGCGAACATTGTTATGGAGAATCCACACAGCTTGCACAAGAACTCCATGCAAAAGGGCAGTTTTTGTCGGCAGCCCCGCTGCACCCTGTAGCGACGGCGACTAGCGTCCGGGTGCGCGACGGCAAACAGTTTGTTACCGATGGCCCGTTTGCAGAAACTCGCGAACAACTCGGCGGGTTCTTCCTGGTTGATGCCCAGGATCTCGACGAGGCGATCGCGATCGCCGCCCGCATTCCAGGGGCGCGCGCCGGCACGATCGAAATCAGACCAGTAATTGAGGTCGCGGGATTACCTAAGAATTAGTTTTTGCACTTCTTAAAGACAATTTGAGTGCAAAAGATAACGCCTAAAACTCAACAAACAGGAGCAAGCCATGCAACTCAATCCTTATCTCTTTTTCAACGGTAACTGCGAGGCAGCTTTCAAGTTTTACGAGCAATGTTTTGGGGGCAAAATCGTCACAATGCTCACTAACGCGGATGCGCCAACTGCGGAACCAAAACCCTGTGAATTATCTACTGATTGGCTTGACAAAATTATGCACGCGTGTATGGAATTCGGAACGTATCGCTTGATGGGTTCTGATTGTCCGCCTAAGTTTTTTGAAGAAACCAAAGGCTTTTCTGTACAAATCGCGATCGACGATCCAACAGAGGCGGAACGTATCTTTCACGCCCTCGCTGAAAATGGCACAGTGAAGATGCCATTCGGGCAAACTTTTTGGGCTTTTCGGTTTGGAATGCTGGTCGATCAGTTCGGTATACCGTGGATGGTTAACTGCGAGAAAGCTGCCTAAATCAAAGAGAGGCTTAACTGTTTCCGTCACTTCCGCCACTAGAACGATTAGTAGAAACACCATGCAAAACAGTCAAAAAATCACACCATGCCTCTGGTTTAACTTTAATGCCGAAGAGGCTGTCAATTACTACCTGAGCATTTTCAATAACAGCAAGATTTTGGAAGTTTCGCACTACGGCGATGCCATACCCGAACACAAAGGCAAACTGCTTACCCTGCTGTTTGAAATTGAAGGGCAGCAGTTTCAGGCACTCAACGGTGGGCCGCAATTCCCATTCACTGAAGCCATTTCCCTCAGTGTGGACTGCGAGACACAAGAAGAAGTTGACACGCTGTGGAGCCAGTTGTCCGCAGGTGGAAG
Source organism: Microcoleus sp. PH2017_28_MFU_U_A (assembly GCF_020738035.1). NCBI lineage: Bacteria > Bacillati > Cyanobacteriota > Cyanophyceae > Oscillatoriales > Microcoleaceae > Microcoleus > Microcoleus sp. PH2017_28_MFU_U_A. Next base: position 59,807 of record NZ_JAEQCX010000040.1, on the reverse strand, counting down.
TGAAAGTCAGTGCGGCTGGCTCAAAGACAAGTTCGGGCTATCTTGGCAAATCGTACCGCGATCGCTCACAGAAATGCTGAAGGACAAGGATGCCGACAAGGCGACGCGCGTGATGCAAGCCCTGTTCGCAATGAGCAAGATTGATGTTGCTCGCTTGCAGCAAGCCTACAACCAGCAATAGCCAACAACGCAACAACTACCATTTACTTTCCCATAAAACAACAAAAGGAGAAGATCGTGGCTACTAAAATTTTCGTCAATCTGCCCGTAAAAAAGCTCGATCGATCTATTGACTTTTTTACTAAACTCGGCTTCACCTTCAATCCTCAGTTTACTGACGAGACAGCCACTTGCATGATTGTCAGCGACGACATATTCGTCATGCTTTTGACTTACGAAAAGTTCAAGACTTTTACGCCCAAAGCAATTTGTGATGCCACCAAAAGCACAGAAGTGCTGGTGTGTTTATCTACTGAGAGTCGAAAAGAAGTTGATGAAATGGTTGAGCGGGCGATCGCCGCTGGTGGAACAACCTATAATCAACCACAAGACCACGGGTTTATGTATTCCCATGGATTTCAAGACTTAGATGGTCACATTTGGGAACTTGTCTACATGGAACCAAGCGCAGTAAACCAATAGTCACTGCGTTCACAATGGAAGAAAGATTGCGATCGCCATTACAAATGTAATACACTGGTTACAACCTTTGAGATGATGATGCAAATGCGGATTGAACCTTACGACGCTCAACAACTGGATGCAATCATTCGCCTTTCTCTTCGGGCATGGACTCCGGTATTTGATTCGATTCAGAAAGCGATGGATCTGGATGTCTACCAGAGTTTCTATCCCGATGGTTGGCGCGTCAGCCAGCAAGAGGCTGTCGAAGGTGTCTGCGCTGCGGAGGATACAAATGTCTGGGTTGCTATTGATGCAGGTTCCACCGTGGGCTTTGTCGCCGTGAAACTCGATTCGGAAAGCAGCATGGGTGAAATTTACATGATCGCTGTCGATCCAGACTTTCAAGGTCGTGGCATTGGCTCCGCTCTGACAGAATTCGCTGTAAATTGGATGAAAGATGCGGGGATGTCTGTTGCAATGGTCGAAACCGGAGGCGATCCAGGTCATGCCGCAGCACGTCGCACCTATGAAAAGGCGGGTTTCGGGCTGTTACCGATCGCCAGATACTTCAAAAAGCTGTAGATTTGTCGATCGGGTGGAACGTTATTGTCATTGAACTCGTCGATCTGGTTACTTCTTCACAAGATAAATAAGCGATAATATAGTAGGAAAAATTGATGATTGACCATACTGGTATTAACATTAGTAATTTCGAGAAAAGCAAAGATTTTTACACCAAAGCCTTAGCTCCACTTGGTTATCAATTGCTGAAAGAGTTTGATGCTTCTGTGACTGGTTCTATATCTCTGGCAGGTTTTGGAATAGACGGAAAGCCCGATTTCTGGATTACACAGGGAGAGGTAAATACCCCTAGAATTCATATTGCTTTCCGCGCAGAAACTCATGAGATGGTTCAGGCTTTTTACACAGCAGCGCTAGCAGCAGGGGGGCGAGACAATGGTACTCCGGGTTTGCGAACTCACTATCATCCTGATTATTATGGTGCTTTTGTTTTAGATCCAGATGGACATAATATGGAAGCAGTATGTCATTTTCCTGTTTAACATTAATCAAGGCAGTGAAAATAAAATTTCAAAAGTAATGAATGATGATAAACCTCCGCTCCGCCACCTCCGCTGATTTAGCTCTACTGCGACATTGGGATGAGCAACCTCATGTGGTTAATGCAGATCCTAACGATGATTGGGGTTGGGAAATAGAACTCGATCGCACTCCCGACTGGAGGGAGCAATTAATTGCTGAAATTGATGGCCGGGCGATCGGATTTATTCAGATTATCGATCCAGCACTTGAGGATAGTCACTACTGGGGCGATTGCGAACCGAATCTACGTGCGATCGACATTTGGATTGGAGAAGAGACAGATTTGGGCAAAGGCTATGGCACACAAATGATGCAGCTTGCACTGACTCGATGTTTCGCCGACTCTGCTGTGACGGCTGTACTCATCGATCCACTGGCCAGCAATACCCGTGCCCACCGCTTCTACGAACGTCTTGGCTTTCAATTTGTTGAACCGCGACAGTTTGGTGACGATGACTGTTTTGTTTATCGCCTGAACCGGGCAGATTGGCACCCCAGTAATGAGAATAACGCTCAATGACTTGTTCGTTGCACAAGCATCGCCCTGGAAAGGAGGTTAATCAATGACAAAAATCGTACTTTATATTGCAACCAGTCTGGACGGTTATATTGCTCGTAAAGACGGCAGTATTGATTGGCTTACAGCTTTTGAGACGGACGAAACTGACCACGGGTATGGTGAGTTTTATCGATCGATCGATGGATTGGCGATGGGACGCAAAACCTACGAACAGGTGTTGAGCTTTGGCGAGTGGCCCCATCCCGGCAAGCCATCCTACGTTTTTACCCAGCAAAGCCGATCGCCCGATCGCGATGATGTGTTATTTACCTCCGCAACGCCCGATCGATTTCTGCACGAAATGGAGTTGCAAGGACTCAAACGAATTTGGCTAGTTGGAGGTGCAGAATTAATCGCCTCATTCCTCCAATGTCAACTGATTGATGAATATATTCTGTCGATCGCACCTATCATGTTAGGCGAAGGAATTCCCTTATTCTTGCCATCTCCCATGGAGATGAAATTAAAGTTAATAGAAGTACAGAAGTATCCGACCGAGTTAGTTCAAGTAAGATACACCAAATATAAAAGTAAATAAAAAATACAGACAAAGGAAGCTTTCACATGAGCAAAGTTCGCATTTAATTCTGCTGAGGAATCAGTACAGGTTTTATTTATCGAGTGATGTCTAGCTTTAAAATGATTAGAGGCGTACCAATTGCATCGGGATAGCGACGGTTAACAACAACTTTGAATGCCAACTCAATTTGAGTCTGAGGAAAGTTTTGTGAAACCCATGCTGGCGAAAAATTGTATTAAGCAGACGATGGCGACAGTCCTAATAATGAATGTAATTGTTGGCAATCCGTTTCAGCAACAAACAATCTCAGATGTACCAGATAGGAATCTCCTCAGAATACAGTCTTATCGTCAGTCAGTTTTCCTGTTCTTGAATTAGTACAGGTCAAGGGAATTTTCAAGGTCAAAATTCATTCTTTATTGTAGAATATCTTTGAGCAAACTCCACAGCAGCAATCGGGTGGGATCAAAGCCTCTGTCCACAACCAGAAGTTTGATGAAAGCCGACGAACTCCCGCGATTGCTATCAGTCAAGCCCCTCTCTATCCCAGGGCTGATTTATTCTAATATCAATTTACGATTTAAATCTGGACAAAGCTTTTAGTAGCAAGGAAAACAGGAGTTTTTAATAATTTGCTAAGCCTGCTACAGAAAGATCTACCCAACGCCTCATAACATAAGGGTTAGAGAGATTGGAAAATTTTAGAAGGAATCAGCCCTGCTCTCTATCCCAATCTCCTGCTGCTTCAAAAGCAGAGTTTGCCTAATATCGATAGGGACTGTTGACATTTGGTAAAATCCCCATGTATTGTTAACGGAAAATTAGTACCCCGTGAGGACGGTGATTATATCTATTCAGGCGATCGTCTCAATTGAGACTGATTACCAGGAATATTTGGTGAGGTCAGACAGGAAAATGTCAGTGATGCAACCGCATCAAAATCTCGCAATCGAATCGGATTTGCAGCGGTATGGTTAACGGCTTGAAAACACTCAGGCTGTTATGAGTTTCCTTGGGCGCTGCCCTACAGCTTGCTTGGAACAATTGAGATCAATGGTAATGGCGCCGACAAAGTTATTGTCAAACGTGCTCTGAGTATGAAGGCACTAGCTTTGAGTTCTAGGAATACAGAATGGTCAACTCAATCGCATTTTCAGGGGTGAAGGGTACGGTTGTCAAAGTTGTTTTCCAGGAATGTAAATTCGTTGAGGATTTTATGCCAAACTCTACTTTGAAATCATCGATCCCAGAAGCAAAACTCGAAGCAGTTGAAACAGCAATTCAAACTGCTTTTAATACCAGAAATGTCGAAAGTATCCAGCTTCTAACTGGAGGGTTCTCCTCAGCGCTGGTTTATAAAATTACCGTGAATGGTAAAGCTTATGTATTAAGGCTGATTATGCAGATCGATCCGCTCAGCGATCCCGTTCGGCAATATGCTTGCATGAATTTGGCCGCAGAAGCTGGCATTTCACCACAGGTTTATTATTTCAGCACGGAAGATGCTTTAGCAATTACCGACTTTATCGAAGCTGTACCTTTGTCGAAATATGTTGGCTCGCGAGATGATTTGCTGGCAGAATTCGCAAAAATGATTGAATCGATTCATGCTACCTCGCTTTTTCCAAAATTCGTGAATTTCATGGATGGCATTGACGGTTTTATTCAGGAGTTTAAGGCTTCAAAAGTATTGCCAGAAACTGCAACAGCAGAAGTTTTCAAATATTACTCAGAAATCCAGATGGTTTATCCGCGTCACGATCGCGATTTAGTCTCAAGTCACAACGATTTGAACCCACACAATATTCTTTTTGATGGCAATAAATTCTGGGTTATTGATTGGGAGGGAGCCTTTGGGAGCGATCGCTATGTGGATTTGGCGATCCTTGCCAATAGCTTTGTCACCACCGAAAAGCAGGAAAACATCTATCTAAAGGCATACTTCGGTGACGCACTGGATGACTGCAAGCGCGATCGCTTGTTCCTGATGCAGCAAGTTTGTCACATTTTCTACGCGCTACCGTTTATGAAGTTTGCTGCGGCGTTGCGTCCCCCCAATTTCGTCCATGACAGCAGCATGGATACGCCTGGTTACAGACAATTTTGCTGGCAACTTGGGGCTGGTGAAGTTTCGCTTAATTCCTATGAAGGAAAACTATTGTTTGGAAAAGTCTTGTTGAACGAGGCTTTGCACAATATGAAAACAGCGCGATTTGTAAGAGCGATCGAGCAAATGGCATAATAAGATATGATGTTCGCAACCTAACTCTGTGAATTCAGATTCCATCTCTTGAGAGCAAAACAGTTCCATAGATCGCGATTAAGGGGTAGCACATTGATTTCCACAGCAATGCAAAATCAAGAAATCACAGATTTTGGAATCAAACTGATTGCAACGGTGAATGGGATTGCAGCCTTACTGCACTTGGGTTTCTGGATATTTGCTTTCCTGCGGCTGCCCCGTCCATCGGTTGTCGAGACAGAAGCAGAACGTGTTGACCTAATCGTGACTTACGGGTTGGGAGTTGCGGATCTTTTATGGTCTGTACCTCTGTTGATTGTGGGTTGTTTTTGGCTTTACAATGGCAGGGAAATTGGTTGGCTAGCGGCACAAATGGCAAACGTGCTTTATTGGTACTCTTTTACGTTCATTCTGATCCGCGAACTGAATGCTAAGTCTATTCGTTTTGGCACCCTGCTATTTTCGCCGTTTGCGATGTTCTCACTGTGGGCGGCCTGGTATCTATGGCAGGTTCGCACCATGTTTTATTAACCAGAAAATAGATTAGATTAATAGTGCAGAAAAAGTTCTAGCTGGATGATTCTGAAGCAAAACTACTGGTTGGAAAAGTCTTGTTGAACGAGGCTTTGCACAATATGAAAACAGCGCGATTTGTAAGAGCGATCGAGCAAATGGCTCGATAAAATCTACGCTTTAGTCATGACATTCAGGGAAATTGCCTGCGTTTAGTAAGCGGGATAGTTAGATATAAATTCCACCTTTTTGCCGATCGTTGAATGAAACATACCGCAATTGATATGCCGCGCATTCCCACCGCGCCGAGTTCAATTCAGAAGGGAGTTCCTCTGAAGCATCTGCTTGGGTCAGAAGCAGTTGATTGTTTGGCACACAATATCTTGCTCGCGTACCCGCAATTTGATGAAAAATCGTTTCGTCAGGTTGCGTTAGATGGATTGGATTCGCTTGAACTTATGGAACGCGGCCGACATCTGGCATTAGCACTCCGTCAATGTTTGCCTGATAAATATGCGACAGCTATTGAGATACTTGTGGCTTCTTTGACACCGCCACTAACTCAAACAGATGGACTAAAACTGGCAGTATTTTTTTATCTTCCTCATATTTGTTTCATTGCTAAGTATGGTATAGAACTAAAAGATAATGATGGACAAGATCCGTTTGAAATATCCATGCTTGCCCAATACGAACTTACCAAACGGTTTAGTGCGGAGTTTTCCATACGACCGTTTCTAATTCAACAACAATATCGCACCCTTTCGCAACTGCTTGATTGGACATCGGATCCAGACCCCCATGTCCGTCGTCTTTGTTCTGAAGGTACGCGATCCAGACTTCCTTGGGGAACGCGAATCCCCGCTTTCATCGCCAACCCAGCCCCCGTATTCCCAATCCTTGATGCCCTGAAGGACGATCGCAGCCTTTACGTGCGTCGCAGTGTCGCCAACAATCTGGGCGATATTGCCAAAGACCACCCCGAACAGGTATTTGCAATTTGCGATCGTTGGCTAAACGGTGCCTCTAATGAAGTCAAATGGCTCATCCGCCATGCTCTTCGGTACCCAGCAAAAAAAGGAAATAAAACCGCTCTCCAACTTAGAGTCGCAGCTAAATAACGAAAATCACTTTAATAAACCTCTCCTAAAAAGATTCTGGAGGCCTTGCTATATGACGATTTTAAAATACAATAAAAATAAAAGTGTTTTTGTTGCGTAAGTCATATTTGAATTAAATTTCCAATCAAATATCGATCGAGAAGGCAGAACCATGATTGAGACGACTAATCTGCAACTACTCCCCGTCGAACGGATACACATCAAGGCTTTTTTGAGCAGTAAAAGCGAGCTGGCAGAACTTTTGCAAGTCACAGTACCTAATAACTGGCCGCAGTTCCCTCACCGAAAACGAGCGGGAAGCCCCGGGCTTTAGACATGGGGAGGAACGCGGCTGCGACTTATTTAGTCGCCTACATCTTTTTTGAGAATAAATCTTTTCATAGTCGCCTACAAAATGTTTTTTATTGGCAAAATCCCACCTTAAATAAGATTGCTATGCTAATCTAATAATCAGGAGGAAATAGAAATGTTTGGATGTCAACAAAATCTCATTAGTCCCGATAATAATCTCAAAGCAATTCTAGAATTCCTGTGCAGTGAGTCATCAAAATTGACGAATTGCGGAATTTATTATGCTCGACAGATGTACTTCAAGACTGGTAAAATACCGACGAGGGCAGAGTTACACAAAGTGTTAGGCACGGAGAATCAAAATCTGCATTACAAGGCATTCTATTCGGACACGGCACAGCAGATTTTAACTACTGTCGCCGAGTCTTTTAAATCCTATATTGGACTTCTAGAAGGCATCAAAAAAGGGACGGTAACTCAAAGACCTAGATTACCTAATTATCGACAAGGTGGTCTAGCTTTGGTGACTTATACAGGTCGCTCCGTTCGACTTAAAGACGGACTTTTGAGATTTCCGCTGGGTACTAAAGTTAAAGCCTGGTTCGGATTGGATGCTTTTTATCTACCTTGGCCTACAAACTTAGACGACAAAGCAATCAGAGAATATCGAATCCTACCTAGAAACGGCTGCTTCTATTTGGAATTAGTCTACAAAACGGCAGATATCCAAGCAGATGTAGACCCATCTAAAGCTTTGATGATCGACCACGGAATGAACAACTGGCTAACTTGTGTTAGTAATATAGGAACTAGCTTGATCGTTGATGGGTTACATTTGAAGTCGCTCAATCAAGGATACAATAAGCGTGTTGCTTTTTTGATGTCAGGGAAGGCAAATGGTTATTGGTCAAAACGACTGGCGCGTTTGACAGAAAATCGCAATCGGACGATGCGAGATGCTATTAATAAAGCAGCTCGAAAAGTGATAAATCATTGCTTAAGCAACAATCTTGGTACTGTTATATTTGGTTGGAATGCTGGCATGAAGAATGCTATTAATCTTGGCTCTCAAACCAATCAGAATTTTGTGCAAATTCCGACGGGTAGACTCAAGAATAGAATTGCTAAACTGTGTGAAGAATACGGGATTAAGTTTGTAGAAACGGAAGATTCGTATACTTCCAAGGCTTCATTTATTGACCTTGATTTGCTACCTAAATTCTGCGAAAAACTTTCGTGGGTGGCAACCTTGTGGTAAACGAGTTAAGCGCGGATTGTATCGTACTCTTGAAGGTTTGTTGATTAATGCAGACTGCAATGGGGCAGCGAATATTGGTCGAAAAGTAGCGGCAACCTTGGGGATAAGTCTCAAGGGAGTCAGTAGAGGTGCTTTGATAACGCCTTTGAAAGTCCCTTTGTGGTCTTAGTCAAGAATCCCCCTGATTCATCAGTGGGGAGTATCAAGCATTTTCCCTCCCTGAGGATGAATCCTTACCGCTTTCTAATGGTTGGAATGGATATTTGTTTATTCACCCGCAACAGGCAGTGCTTGTGGGTAATGGAGGTTTCAAAGGTGAACCAAATGAGTCGGGCATTGTAGAAATTGGTTATGAAATAGCTGCCGAATACTGGAATCGCGGATTGGCAACTGAGGCAGTACAGGGGCTAATTGACTATGCTTTCGATCGCGAGGAAGTGCGAGCAGTCAACGCTCATACTCTGGGTGAAGCTAATGCTTCCAATCGGGTACTACAGAAGGTGGGGATGCGGTTTGTGTCCGATGTTGTTCATTCTCAATTAGGTACAATCTGGCTCTGGCAGATCGATCGAGATTCTGCCAATCGTTGATGGAATTGATGAGGATTTTTGTAGCAAGGTCAACAGGTGCGATCGATCGCCCGCAATGACTCGCCAGTTGTTTCGAGCATCCGCTTTAACACTCGCTACATCACCTGTGCTTCATCATCATGTAGAATATGCTGAATCTGTCAAATAAATTAACCACAATTATTGTAGAGACGGGTTCGCGGGCGATCGCAAATATCAGCAATAACACCCGCAAACCGGATTTGATTGGGAACTTTCTAAGCTCGCAAATCGCCTAAAGCTTTCAAGGCAAATTGTGGCAAAGCCAACATCCTGCGCCAGCGCCAAGGTTCTTGATAAAGCCGGTACAACCATTCTAAATGATTGTCGCAAAACCACGCCGGTGCGCGGTCTTTTGTTCCAGCCCAAATATCAAAACTGCCGCCAACTCCCACCCAAATTGACTGCGGACAAAGGTGGCGGTGTTCGGCAATCCAAAACTCTTGGCGCGGCACTCCTAAGCCGACAAAAATAATTTTTGGCTGTATTTGTTTGAGGCTTTCACAGAATTCTGTTTCTTCCTCAGCAGAAAGATAGCCGTGTTGAGCAGAAATAGACAATCGATTAACTTTTTGCTGCCAACTTTCCGCCGCCTTCGCCGTGACTCCGGGCGCACCTCCAAAGAAAAATATTGGTTCGGAATTCGGCAATTTTCCGGCCTGTTGCAGCAGCGATTCTGCTAGTTCAATCCCCGGAAACCGCTGTGCCGATTTGCCGCGCATTCGCAAATACAGCACTACTCCAGAACCGTCGGGTATCACGAGCTCGGCAGAGCGAATTACATCGGCTAAAGCCGGGTTTTGTTCGGCTTGCATTGCCATTTCAGCATTCAGCGTCACGACGTGAGTCCCTAACCCTTGATGCAGGCGCTCTATCAGCCAACCTGCATAATCGTCTAATATGTGAACTGGTAGTCCCAGCACTGAAAATTGCGGGCGCGATCGATCCATATTTCTTTCTTTGAGATTCCTACACACCTAGTTGTTTAAATTAGCTTAGTTTGGCGATCGCCCTCAGACAAGTCTCGGACGCAAAAAACCCGATTTTTGGCACCAAAAGTCTGTTAAGTCATCATTCTGTGGCCGATAAACCGGGTTTTTGGTCGAAATCGCGATCGCCTCTTAGCGTTCCATTTTCTTGACAGAGCCGTCAGCGTACCATTCCATCGGCACGAGTTCAATTTTACCATTAATTTTCACTGTAGAGTAGACAATCTTTACGAAAGCAACGCTGTTGTTATTGTTGTTGCGGCTAGACATGGCAAATACCTTGTTATGTTTGTAGAACTTGAGAAATGATAGAAACTCTGATATATTTAAAAGTCTATTCACCGCAATTCGGCTCGCATCAGGAAAACTAAGGAAAACGAAATGGCGATCGCAACAACCCAGCGGCAAACCCGGTTAGATTATTACTACCAGCAAATCAAAAACGTCATCCTCAAACGCCAGAACCCAATAACCGGTTTGCTGCCGGCGAGTACGGCTGTTAACGCCCACGGCGACTACACCGATGCCTGGGTGCGCGATAACGTGTACAGCATTTTGGCAGTGTGGGGTTTGGGTTTAGCTTACCGCAAAATTGATGGCGATCGCGGCAGAACATTTGAACTCGAACACAGCACAGTCAAACTAATGCGCGGCTTGATGTTTGCGATGATGCAGCAAGCAAACAAAGTCGAACGTTTTAAAAATACTCAATTGCCCCTAGATGCCCTGCACGCTAAATACAATACTCAAACCGGAAACATTGTTGTCGGCGATGACGAGTGGGGACACTTACAGTTAGATGCTACATCTATATTTTTGTTGATTCTTGCTCAAATGACGGCTTCTGGATTGCATATAGTTTTTACAATCGATGAAGTCAATTTTGTCCAAAATTTAGTTTACTACATCGGTAGAGCTTACCGCACTCCCGATTACGGAATTTGGGAAAGAGGCCATAAAATCAATCGCGGTAATGCCGAATTAAATGCCAGTTCTGTGGGTATGGCAAAAGCAGCACTGGAAGCAATCAATGGATTGGATTTGTTCGGAGTTAACGGTTCTCAAGCATCGGTAATTCACGTTTTGCCGGATGAAATTGCCAGAAGCCGCATCACTTTAGAATCGCTTTTGCCTCGCGAATCTAGTTCAAAAGAAGTAGATGCTGCTTTATTGAGCGTGATTAGTTTTCCTGCTTTTGCTGTGGAAGACAAAGAATTAGTAGCACGGACTCGCAATAAAATTATTGACAAATTACAGGGAAATTACGGCTGCAAGCGGTTTCTGCGGGACGGACACCAAACAGTTTTAGAAGATGCCGATCGCCTGCATTACGAACCGACAGAATTAAAGCAGTTCGAGCATATAGAATGCGAGTGGCCGCTATTTTTCACTTATCTGCTCTTGGACGGTATATTTGAGGGAAATCAAGCCCAAGTCGAAGAGTACCAGCAGCGTTTGGCATCTCTGGCAGTCGATCGCTCTGGTTTACCTTTACTACCAGAATTGTACTACGTCCCCGCCGTAAATATAGAAGCCGAAAAATTAAATCCCCGCAGCCAGAAGCGCTTACCCAACGAAAATGTTCCCCTAGTTTGGGCGCAAAGTTTATATTTTCTCGGTCAATTGCTGAACGAGAAATTAATTGCAGTGGGCGATATCGACCCGCTAGGAAGGCATCTGTCAGTCGGCCAGCAAAGAGAACCTTTAGTGCAAATTGCCCTGTTAGCTGAAGACGAAGATTTGCAAGCAGAACTAGCCGCTAACGGCATTGCAGCCCAAACGCCCAAGCAGGTAGCACCCATTCAAGTCCGCCAGACTAAGGAATTATCCGCTATTTACGCGGAGATTGGACGCAACGATCCGCTAGGCTTAACCGGCCGCCCCGTGCGCCGTTTGCGGAGTTTGACGACTTCCCGGGTGTTCAAAATTTGCGGAGAGGCGATCGTATTTCTCCCCTCATTTTTGGACCCAGAAGAATTTTACCTAACTCTAGACTACCATTTTCTAGTATCTAAAATCCAAAGTGAAATCGCTCACATTCACCGCCACTGGTATCAGTTGGGACGCCCCACAGTAACGCTAATGTTAACTCATGCGATGCTGGAAACCGGCCGGGAAGCGTTGTTAGACTTGATGAAAGAACTCCGGGACGGACACTGCAAAAACACGCCAGTTAAACTCGGGAATCTCAACCAGTTAATGCTGACTGCGGGTACGGAAAGAATTGATTTCATGCACGATTTTGAATTCACCGAATCTCCGGTAACAGGTGCAATAGAAACCCGCAGCTATCTCGGTTACAATCCCGAAAAAACTTGGCCTTTGGGTCACACGCAAGAATTCAAACTAGAGTGCGAAACTAATACTAAATTGCTGCTCGCTAGCCTGCGCGGTTCAGAGAACTTGTACGAACAAATAGAGCTGCTGCACACATTGATTCGACTAAAAGGACTAAATTTCGATACAGGATTTGGATGCGCCGAAGCAACAGTAAAAGTTGTGGATTTGCTCAACGAAGTTTATACAAAAGCTGGAGAAAGTTCGCAGTCAAAAATCCAATGGGCAGTCATCCGCCATGCTGCTGGATTGCTGGACAAGGTTGATATCAGCTTGTCGGATGCGGTGACAGACATTTTGGTCAGGCAAAAACAAATTGCTGTGGGGAAAGCCTACAGCGAAGATTCGGTGATTTCGCGGCCTGGTTCTTACATGGAAGTGATGGACAAAATCCGCCAATTCTGCGGAGAAGATGTTCGCGATCGAGTTCTCACCCAAGAAGTTATTATCTATCTCAGCGTCCTAATTAAAGCCGAACCGCAGTTATTTAAAGGTCTGCTGACACTGAGAGTTAGCTACTTTATTTTGTTGTTGACCAGCGAATTAGCCCGCGAATTGGGAGTTACGCAAAACGAAGCTTACGAACATTTAATGCAGCTAAGTCCCTTTGAAATCAAAAATCGCCTGCGCCAAGTGTTGACAGAATACGAGGAAATGAATCAAATCCTCAAAGAGCAAGAATCTCTGCGCGTCAAACAGCCGGAAAAAGATATTGAATGGGTAGTCGCGCCTGTTTTTGAAGAACCACAAATGCCTGCGGGAGGATGGCGCCGGAAGCGGCAAATGGAAGGTGCAGTCAATCGCGTGCCCAAGGATTTTTATCCGAATGTCTGGGGATTGCTGCGGCACTGTAAAGGCTTGATTATTGGCGACAAATTAGAGCGCCGAAATCGCTTGGACAGCGATGTTATTTTATCGGAAATGACCCCGGGCGAAAAGAATTTTGCGCTACAAATTGAGCATTTGCTGAACAAGATTGTGGCACCGGAATATCGACAAGTAAATATTGAGGCGCTGATGGAGTTGGCGGCGATCGCCCAGCGGAATCCAGAATTGAAAGTAGAAGAATACATTGTTTTAGATGTATTAGTCGGTCACGCGGTGCGGCTGAATTGGCAAGGAAAACACCCGGAAAGAGCGGACAGGTATGATGAAGATAAGGCGGCGGCGTGGCAAGGTTTTTACAATACTTCGCCCTACGTTTGTGCGAGTCACGTCCTCGATGCTTTCCGATTCTTGACGACGTTTGGATAGGTAGTAGGGTGTTGTGAATTTAAATTGCATATTCGGGGTGGTGCTGCGAAGCCCACCCCACTAATTGTTTGATTGTTTTTTGGGACGCAGTTACTACCCCTAAACTACAAAACTCCTTTAGAGCTCGGAATCCGACTGGCGCGCCGAGGATCGATCGCCACCGCCATCCGCAGAGCCCGCGCAAATGCCTTAAACGCGGCTTCGACAATGTGATGAGAATTCCCGCCCTGCAACTGTCTGACGTGCAGTGTCATTTGAGTGTGGTTCACCACCGCAGCAAAAAACTCTCTCACTAACTCGGTGTCGTAACTACCGATGCGCTGGGTGGGAATTTCCAAGTTGTAACTTAAATGAGGCCTTCCCGAAAAATCTAGCACTACTTCAATTAATGCTTCATCCAGCGGGGCGATGAAGTGTCCGAAACGAGAAATGCCCGATCGATCTCCGACAGCTTTTGCTAGGGTTTGACCTAAGGTAATGCCCACATCTTCGTTCGTGTGATGGTCGTCGATCGCCAAATCGCCGATCGCCTGCACGTCCAAATCAATCAATCCGTGAGAAGAAATCTGCTGCAACATATGGTCTAAAAACGGAATTCCTGTAGACGCCTTGCAAGTTCCCGAACCGTCGAGATTGAGGCTGACAGTGACATCCGTTTCGAGTGTTGTGCGCTTCACCAAGGCGGCCCTGGCGATCGTGTTACTAGAAATTGGAGGAGGTACAGGCGGGCGATCGATTATTTCCATAATTCGCAATTGGTCATTCATTAGAATTAATTAGTAATTTGGGATTAACACTTTTGTAGCGAACAAAAGACAGTTATTGACAGTTGACTGTTTGCAAATCTTGCTGTCAACTGTCTAAAAACTTCGCTGTCAACTGTCAACTGTCAACTGTCAACTGTTTAAAAGCTGTTACATTCCCATGATTTCGTAACCGGCATCGACATACAAAACTTGACCCGTAATCCCGCTAGATAGATTGCTGCACAGAAAAGCCGCAGCATTTCCCACTTCCTGCTGAGTTACCGTCCGCCGCAGCGGTGCCACTTCCTCAACGTGGTGGATCATGTCCAGAATGCCGCCAACTGCTGACGAAGCCAGAGTCCGAATCGGGCCTGAAGAAATGGCATTTACCCGAATATTTAACGGGCCGAGTTCCGCCGCCAGATACCGAACATTCATTTCCAAAGCAGCCTTAGCAATTCCCATGACATTATAATTAGGAACTACCCGCACACCGCCCAAATAAGTTAGCGTGATAATACTGCCGCCTTCGGCCATCAGCGGTTTAGCAGCAGCACAAAGCCGCACCAGCGAGTAAGCGCTAATATCCAAAGCATTGGAGAAGCCTTGACGCGAGGTGTTGCTGAAATCTCCGGAAAGTTCGTCTTTGCCGGCAAAAGCCAGACAGTGAACTAGGACATCTAACTTGCCCCACTTGTCGGCGATGGTTTTAAAAGTAGACTCGATTTCGCTTTCGTCTTGGACATTGCAGGGCAGATACAGACTGGGATTGAGCGGTTCCACGAGTTCAGCGACTTTGCGCTCGTGCTTGCCTTTTTCGTCCTTCAAATAAGTTATGCCGAGATTAGCCCCAGCTTTGTGGAGCTGCTGGGCGATGCCCCAGGCGATCGAGCGATTGTTGGCAATGCCCGTAACAAGAGCATTTTTTCCGGTCAAATCTATCATCTGTATTTTTTTAAGAAGCAACTAGCACCGTTCTCATTGGCTGTATGCGACAACCCCGCCAGTTTAGACACAACCGATTCAGATTTAACTGATTCAGACACAATTGAGACACAATTGATATTAATTTTGCTGTGGAGCTAGATGGGGCGGAATTGAAAAAGTTAAGAGAAGGGCTAGATTTAATCATACAGCGTGTGCTTACCTTAACATTAGATGACAGTAACAGAATCCCTAGAGATTGGAGGTTGGGCAGTATATTTACTCAATAAGGTTAATCGACAAGTTACAAAGTATTGATTAGTACAAAGGATCTCGTCGTGACACATGATAGACCGCTAGCAGCCGTGTTCCGCCAAATCAGCGGCGGGGCGTTTCCGCCCATTGTCGAAAACTTTGAACGGGGCAAGACAATTTTTTTCCCTGGAGATCCGGCTGAGCGCGTCTACGTTCTCATTAAAGGCGCTGTGAAGCTCTCCAGGGTGTACGAAGCAGGGGAAGAAATTACAGTCGCCCTCCTGCGCGAAAACAGCGTATTTGGGGTGCTGTCTCTGATTACGGGACACAGATCGGATAGGTTTTACCACGCGGTAGCCTTTACACCGGTGGAATTGATCTCGCTGCCGATCGAACAAGTCGAGAAAGCGCTCAAGGAAGACCCGGAATTGTCGATGGTGATGCTCCGGGGACTCTCTTCTCGGATTTTGCAAACCGAGATGATGATCGAAACGCTGGCACACCGAGATATGGGTTCGAGACTCGTCAGCTTTTTGCTGATTCTATGCCGGGATTTTGGGGTGCCGAGTACGGATGGGATTACGATTGATTTGAAGCTGTCCCATCAGGCGATCGCCGAGGCGATCGGCTCGACGCGGGTAACTGTGACTCGTTTGCTGGGGGATCTCAGACAAGAAACAATGATCTCGATCCACAAGAAAAAGATCACAGTTCACAATCCGGTGGCCTTAAGCCAGCAATTCACTTGATGCCGAGAAATTATACGATTTTGGATTTTGGATTCTTTCTTCAATCCAAAATCCACAATCTAAAATAAGAAATCGGAATGACTGCTGGATACATCTTAATATTTGTAATGTTAGTGTTGGGCGGCGTGATCGCTACTGTTAGCGATCGCCTTGGGACGAAAGTCGGCAAGGCCAGATTGAGTTTGTTCAAACTGCGCCCCCGCGATACCGCTGTTGTAGTGACAGTGATGGCCGGCAGCATCCTGTCAGCCATTACTCTGGGCATTTTATTTGCTACCAGCAAGCCGCTGCGAACCGGAGTTTTTAGCATAGACGAGATTCAAAAAAGACTCAACAACGCCCGCAGAGAAATCAAACAAGCCACTCAAGAGAAAAATCGAGTTGAAACTGAATTAGCTCAAGCTTTGGCGGCTCAATCCCAAGCTAAAGCCAATTTAGAGCAAATTAATCAATCGCTCCAAGCAGCTAATGCCGAGCAAGCTAAGACGCAAACAAAATTAAATTCGCTGCGGGCCCAACTTAACAGCGTGCAAGCAGCCAAGTCTAAAACTGAACAGCAGTTAAGTCAGGTAGAAGCGGCTAAATCGCAAACGGAAGAACAGCTTGCTACTGTGGAAGCGGCTAAATCTCAGACAGAAGAACAATTGAAATTGGTGGAAACGGCGCGATCGACTACCAGAGTTCAGCTCGATCGCACTGAGAATCAATTGAAGACTGTTTCAGGGCAAAAAACGACTTTGAGCTCGGAAATCGCCCAACTGCAAGCGGAACGCCAACAGTTAATCGAGCAGCGAGAGCAGGTTAAAACTCAAATTGCTCAGCGGGACAAGGAAATTGCCCAGCGAGAGGCAGAAATTACAAAACGAAATGTGGCAATTGTCGATCGCAACAAGCTAATTGCTGAGCGAGACAAGGAAATTGCCCAGCGTGCGGAAAATCTCGCCCAGCGCGATCGCATAATTGTCGAGAGGGACAAGGTAATTGCCGAGAGGGAAGCACTTTTAGAAACCCTGGGACAGCAACAAGCTCAACTCGAACAGCAACAAACTTTATTGCAGCAGCAAATGCAAGTTTTGGAACGCGATTTTCAAGCCATCCGCGAGGGAACAGTTGCGATCAGGCGCGGTCAAATTTTAGCTGCTGGTGTTGTTAGCATCAAAGAAGCGGGTACGGAAAGCCGCGCGATCGATCGACTGTTGCAAGAAGCAAATAAAACCACCGTCGAACTGATGCAGCCGGAAAATAATAAGGTTAGAGAGCAGGTTATTCAAATTACTAAAGCGGAAATCGATCAATTAATCAGTCAGATCAAAGACGGTAAAGACTACGTGGTGCGGATTGTAGCCGGCGCTAATTACCTGCGACAAGAAAAGGTAATTAAGGTATTTGCAGAAGCCGAAATCAATCGAGTGGTGTTCCGGGCTGGAGATGTGATTGCAGGGGTTGCTGTCGATCCGGTAACTTTACCTGACGAACAGGTGCGACAACAGTTGCAGCAATTGATCGAAGCTTGTCAATTTCGCGCTCGGTTAATTGGTGTTGTCGGCGGTAGAGTCCAAGTTGCGGACAATCGGATTGAAACTTTGGGCGGTTTTGTCGATCGACTGCAACAATACGATAAACCGCTGGAAGTTCGGGCGATCGCCGCGGATGTCACTTACATCGCCGGGCCGCTGAAAATAGATTTAGTTGCTCTGTCAAACGGAGTCGTGGTTTTCCGCACCGGACAACAAGATCCAGGTAGGGGAGATTTGAAACTTAGATAAGAAGTGCGATCGATTTTGCACCGATTCAAGATAGTAGGGTGCGTCGCCATCTGCAATTTGCAAATCAAATCGACAATCTCACAGCAACGCACCGCCAGAATCAGATACGCCTTCTGATATCATGTCTGGTCGATTACCATAACAAAAAACGGTTTGTAGTGCGGACTTCAGTCCGCTCAATATTGCCGGTTTGTAGTGCGGACTTCAGTCCGCTCAATATTGCGGACTTCAGTCCGCACTACGAACGAATCTTGCTGCGGTCAATGGATGGGAGACGATATCGATCGAAACAGAGAAGTAAAGATTGTGGCAAAAACCCGGTTTCTGATTGCTGCGGGGAGTCAAAGAAACCGAGTTTTTTCGATAAATTAAAACGGGAAAGCAAAGATTGTGACAAAAACCCGGTTTCTGATTTTAGGCATTATATGGTCGCACGGATTCCCATGATGATATAATATGTCAATCCTGCAAAAAAGTCAAGTAAAATAAGTGCGATCGCCCGCCAAGATTTTGCGACAGTCAAAAATGCAAATATTAGATTAGATATAGGTTGGCGATTGAGTTGGCCGGCGCTCGATCGCAACTACAAACTTATTAACACAGGACTCATAAATATGATTTTAGGTTTCGATCCGGGTAAAGACAAGTGCGGCATCGCCGTGATGGGTAGAGATAAGAACGTCTGCTACCATCAAGTTGTGCTGTCCGACGAAGCAATATCTACCATTCAATCACTGTGCAAACAGTTTCCGATCGAGTTATTAGTCATGGGAGACCAAACAACTTCTAAAAGTTGGAAACAAAAACTCAGTCAGACTTTGTCGCCCTTTATCAAAATTGTGCAAGTTGACGAGAGGTTCAGCAGTTTGGAAGCGAAGGATCGTTACTGGGAAATGTACCCTCCGACGGGCCTTTCTCGCTTGATTCCCCAGGGAATGCGGACTCCGCCGCGGCCTGTAGATGATATTGTGGCGATCGTCCTAATTGAAAGATATTTAAACAAGCAGTTGACATTTGACAGTTGACAGCGAGGTTTTTAAGCAAGTTCTAAAAACTTTGGGTTTAGTGCGAAATCCTATTTTTTACTGAATAAGTGAAATCTAGCTAAGTCTGTTGAACCATCCAAACCAAGAATCCTAAAATGGTTTCCACGGGAAGCAGCGGATAATCGGTAAGATCGATCGCCACAGTTGTTCCTGAAAGCTTGAGAAAACGCCATTGAGTGCCGCTGCTGATACAACCGTAGATAGTTGCGATCGGGTGTTCTGCTGCTTCGTTAAAGCGCTGTGCTGCTACCATTTCAGCAATACATTGACCGATCCCTTCGTTCAAATCGGCTTTTTTTGCTTCCACAACTACGATCGCAGGTGCTTCAACGGTAAGCTGTTCGGGCGATCGGCTAATTAAAAAATCGACGTATCCGGTAAGATCGCAACTGGGGTCAACATTAAATTCCCGTCCCGAAAATAAACTGATTTGGCGGTTCATCAAGCGCCGGACTTCTTGCAAAACTGGGTAGACAAGGGCTTCCGATCTCGCTTTTTCGGAACCAACTGCGATCGTCCAAGGCAAATCTTCTAATTCGCTAGTCAATCTCGGACTGGGATTAATTGATTCCACCTCAGGAAAAAACCGAGTGCCCTCCACGATAGTTAACTGAAAGTCTTTTTTAGCTTTAGTAATTGTGAATTGACTGTAAGGCATAATGTGCGATCGCTCTTTATGAAATTGAAAATGCTATAGACAAGATACGCAAGGCGCACTCTGACTTTTTACTATCGATCGCCCATTTCCTGCAACCAACTCACCAAATCTTCCGCGCTATTGAAATCAAGCACAGCTTCTGTCAAAGTATCGATTCGATCGCTAGATAACTGTGCAATTCTAGATTTAATTGACTCATCCAAAGTTTCCAGCTTTCGTTCCAGCAAACGAATCACAGTATTAATTTGACCCCGCTGAGCTCCGGTTTCTAAGGCTTCTTCTATAGACCTTTGCTGATCTTGCAGATAAAAGACCTGTGCTTCCAGTTGATCTAATTCTTTGCGGCTGAGGTTCACGGTATTAGCAATACCAAAAGCTTGCTGAATCGGTGCAGTTGTTTCCAGCGATTCTGGAACCATTTCCAAATTCGGTGCTTCTCTGATAAAATAAATCCACTTGTCAGCTAGAGATTCTAACTCATCAACAGACTTATTAAATTTTGGTAACTCCACAAAAATTAGCGTCATTGTCGGACAGATATAATCAAAATGTTCTTCCTCTTCTTTAAAAGAAAAACGCGAAATAATTTTATTGGTGTTTTCAAACAAAATAAAATCCGTAATTGTGATGGCAATTACTGGGTCTAAACTGAAGTAGCCCTTGCCCCGCGTGAGTTGATTTCCGTAAGCTTTCGCTGCATTGTAGGCAATCCGTTTTTCAAAGGCTTTAACATTCAAAACTTGCATTTCGATAATCACGATCGTCCCGTTATCTAGGGTTGCTTTGACATCTAAATACGAGTCTTTCAATCCCACAACTTCTCCGGCTTGATACGGATCGATCATTTGTAAATCTTGAATTGTGGGATTGCCTTGATAAATCAGACCGTTGAGAAAGCTAATCAGAATAGGTTTACTTTCTGCGGAAGCAAATATTCTTTTAAATGCAAAATCCGTTCTGGGGTCGATAAAAGTCATGATGTTTATCTCCTATTTATGATTCTGTTTTCCAAGTGTTGACAATGTGAAAAAATTAGGTTCGTAGTAAGGACTTTAGTCCGGTTTGTTTTAATTTCCGAAGGACTGAAGTCCTCACTACGAACCTTCTTGAAGGACTAAAGTCCTCACTACGAACCTTTTTGTCGTAAAGACTTTAGTCCGGCTTATCTTAATTTGGAAGGACTGAAGTCCTCACTACAAACCAGGAAATCAACGAACAGCAGTTAACTGTTTGTCTTTGATTTCAACAGGTGCAGTCAAAGCTGCTTCCAAATCCGCACAGCCGAGTTTTTCCTCCAAAATCGCCATCACTTCGCGGCCGAAATCATTGGAATTTCGCTGCCAAGCTTCTAAACAAATTTGTCCGAAAAACGAGCCCAAAGGTTCGGGATTCCACAGCAGTTTGCGCGCTGTCCAAGGCATCAAACTCATCGGGTCGTAACCGGGTTGCAGAATATCTTTTTTGAAGGCGTATTCTTCTAAAATTGTGTGCGGCTGCAACCCGATAAAGAAAATCGCTGGTTCTACTTTATCGACTCCGAAAATTCGCTCTAATTCTCGGTGGTAAGCAATAGTTTGGCGGATGGTTTCAAGAGTTTCGTCAATGACGTTGAATGAATAATTTACCGAAACCACATCGTTGTAACCGGCGGCTTTTAAATCGCGGCAATTTTGCAAAACTACGCGCAAGTTGTAGCCCATCCGCATTTTGCGAACCAGTTCCTGGGAACCGCTGGTGATGCCGATTTCAAAGTAATTCATTCCCGTTTTTACCATCAAATCGCACAATTCGGGTGTGAGATTGTCCGCACGGATGTAAGCAGCCCAGTGGATGTCACTCATGCCGTCGGCGATGATTTTTTGCAATAATTCGATCGCATCATCGATGAATTTGCGCGCCGGGATAAATTGAGCGTCGGTAAACCAGAAATTGCGGATACCTCGATCGTACAATTGGCGCATCTCCGCCACCACCTCATCCGCCGGATTGATCCGCACTTGCTTCCCTTCAATCACCGTATAGATGCAGTAACAGCAATTGTGAGGACAGCCGCGCTTGGTTTGGACTCCGAGGTAGAAGTCCATATCCTGTAGATAATAGGAAAATTCTGGCCAAATGCTCTCGATGTAGTTATAGTTGCAAGCAGTTTTCTCGATGTTGGCTGGCTTTTCGTGAATTAGTCGATCGCGCGGTACAGTTTCTCCTACTACATAACACCTTTCCTGTGCCAAATCTTCGCCTTTAATCAACTTCTCCAGCAAAGCCTCGCCTTCGCCCACCGAAACCACAGTCCCGGCCGGCAAGCTGCGGCCCAACTGCTCGTAAAACACGCTCACAGCACCGCCACCGACGACTGCACGAGCGCCTGGATGGTATTTCCGGGCCCGCTTCAATCCGCGCTTAAGCAGTCCCAGATTGCGCCAGAGTTCGGTGTAGTAGGACGTGGCCAAACGCAATCCTCCGAGAGCTCCCCGGAACTTGGTTAGGGGATTTTTGGCGTAGTAAAACTCGAAGGCATTTTGCAGCGGATTTCCGCCTCTACCGCCCACGGGCGCGTAAATTTGAATGTCCCGCCAAGAGAAAACTAACAGCGTTGGCCTAAACTCATCTACGATCGCATCCAAACCTTTAGCGTAGTCGAGGGGCGGCACTGCGCCTAAGTCGAAAATCCGCTGTTGGACATCGGGAAACAGCTTGTGCACGTGATCCGAAAGGTACACAACTCCGATCGGGAAAATGGGATTGCAAGGGAGGCGAACGTACAAAACTCGGTTTTCTCGGCTTTCCATGATTGCCATATCCTAATGTGGAACTTTTTTAACTATGTTTATATTCTTTTAATATAACTTTACATTCAATCTAATTTTCGCAATTTAATATTAAATATTCTTAAATTTTGCTAAGAGGCTTAAGGGTGAGCTGGTGGGTGTCGATGGGCGATCGCAGCAGAAAAAAGTTAAATTTTAAGCAAATACAGCGTATATTGACCGAAAATCGCCGGAAAAAGTCAAAAATTTGGTATTTTTTTGGGTAAAGACAAGTATGAGGTGCGATCGGTCTCTCATCTGTTATTCAGTTGGTAGTCGGCTTTACAGTAGGCCGGGATCGCAAGATGTTAGCCTGAGAAGATAACTAAAACTTTTAGGCAAAGCCCCTCAGCATTTATGGCTCAAATTCTTGACCCAGTACCCTCAGACGCCGACAGCAAAATTCTCTGCTGCTACGTCAACGCCACGAGTCAAATTCAGATTGCTCGCATCTGCAACATTCCTAACTGGTATTTTGAACGAGTGGTGTTTCCCGGACAGCGTTTAGTCTTTGAAGCGATGCGGGCCGCAGCATTGGAAATTCACACCGGGATGATGGCCAGTGCAATTTTGTCGGATAAAATTCCTTGCGATCGCTTGCAGATTAACGAAGGCCCTTATTCAAGCGTCAATCCTAGCAGATCCCGAGGCAAAGCTCAGGGCGATCGCACCATGATGGCCGGCCGCCCCAAATCCCGAGAAATCTCAGAACCTTTGACAGTACCCGCATTAACAGCCGTTGATTAATATAAGTTGTGAGTTTTGAGTTATAAATTGTCCGTTAATTGATAACTGGGCACTCAAGATTCCAACTCCTGCAAATCGGTAAAAACTCAACAGTTAAAAATCAAAGTTTCTGAATAGAATTTTAGCTCGAAAGTCAACAGTGCAAATATAGTCATGTTTTGCATATTTGCCTGAGTATTTGTAGGGTGCGGATCCATCAACAATCCCTCCCATTTAATCGACTTTTCGAGTGGCGACGCACCTTATACCATTTCTTTCAAGTATTGGTACATAATTATTGAGTTTGTTTGCTCGACTATTCAAAAGTATAGGTGCGTCGCTATTAGACGAGCGATTTTTATTTGGGGATTTTTAATGGCGACGCACCCTACGGCTCAAAACTTCATGAATATAGCCGATACCCGTGCTGCATCAATGATTTGATTCGGGTTCTGCAACTGTCAACTGTCAACTGTCCACTGTCCACTGCTATAATTTCAGCCATGTCAGCAGAACCGATCGCACTTTCGCCATCTTCCCCCCCAGTATTTGAGCCGGCAGTATTCCGGCTTTCTCCCCTGATTAGAATCACGCTGTTGAGTTTGTACTTCGCCCTGAGTATTCCGTTACCGTTTCTGTCGGAAGTAACGAAAGCACCCGTTCCGCCCGCTGCACTCTGGGTGGCAATTGCGATCGGCGCAGCGGGCCTTTACGGCGTGCTCAGCGAACGGGTAATCCTCACCGAGGAGGGGATTGAAGTTACCTATCCGAACTGGTTTCCGCGCGTGTTTCGCAGGGGTTGGGATCTTCCTTGGACTGAGGTGAAGGCTCTTAAACCTCGATCGACCGGTCAAGGAGGTTTAGTGTACTATTTTTTGAGTCATGCGGGTGAAGGTTATTTGTTGCCGATGCGGGTGGCTGGATTTGGTAAATTAGTGCGTTTGGTGGAAGCGAAAACGGGTATTGATACTAGAGATGTTCGCCCTTTGTCTCAACCTTGGATGTATCTTATTTTACTTTTATGTACGCTGCTGCTGCTGTTGGTGGATGCGTGGACGATCGCAACTGCGATTAGTCTGAAAAGTTAAGAAATTCAAGTAATAATTGGTAATCGGCAATTGGTAATCGGTCAATCCTGGACGCAACCATCAAAGAAATAGGGGCAACCACGAGTGGATTGCCTCTATAAAACGCTATATGTTGGTGTGTTATATGGCGTCATGCACCCTGCATGACTCGATTATGGATCCTTTATTTCGAGCAGATCCCTAAACGCTAAAGAACGAGGAATTAGGCACATTGATCGTGTCTTGAATAACAGCAATCCGGTTTCCGTTTAACAGAATCTCCGTGTCAAATGCGCTGCCCCCCAGTTGAAGGTCACGATCCTTCCTTAGCGTGTACTGAGACAGACTGCCCTTAATCTGAATCTTGTCGCCCTCACCCGGTGCAAAACCTCGGATCAGCGCGAATTGGTTGGATGCAGTGTAGAAGGCAGTGGAGAAATTGCCAAGCACATAGGTATCTGCACCACCTCCACCAAGAAGATCGTCAACTTGAGAACCAGATTGATTGCCGAAGCCATTCAAGGTGTCATTGCCCAATCCCCCCGTTAGGAAATCTGAGCCCGCCTCACCATTCAAGACATCGTTGCCTTGGCCACCGCTCAACTGATCGTTGCCAGTACCACCGAAAAGTACGTCATTGCCACCATTACCCTGGACGTTATCATTTCCGTTTCCAGCAAAGATTGTGTCATTACCATCGCTCGGCAGGGCTGCACCACCGTTATCACCAAAGATGCGATCGTCTCCGTCAAGACCTTGAATGAAATCGTTTCCTCCAAGTCCCCTGATTGTATCAGCTTGTAAAGAGCCGATCAGATTGTTGTTGCCGTTAGTACCTGTAATATCCATGTTGGGTTTCCTGTTTCTTGTTAATTCAGTCATGTGTAGAACCTAACAAGGCATCGTCTACGCATCGTCCACAGCAGCGTGAATCGATCGTGAATTGGTAAAAATTTCTGGCTTTACTGTTTTGGCTCCCATTGCCAAACTCAGCAATTTTATAAAGATCATCTTTTTCCTCAGTACCTCTGTGGGTACTTTGTATGCTCCTGAATGAATACATACGACTTTTTATGACTTTTTCTGGCTGGCATTGTCAGTGCATTCGTTTAACTTGGGTTTATCAGGTCAAATAAACCCGCTGATACTAATACTATTCCCTAAAACTCATGCAACAGTAAAAAGAGTAGGTTGATTGCCTGAAATCAAGCCAAGGATGCAGAGTGTAGCAAGAGTTTTTAGAATTGGTATCTCCAGCAAAGATAACTGACTCAAACGCACAATTTAAGTTCTGGGAATTGACCCAAATCACACACTATTCACTCAATTAAGTTTTTGTAAGAGGCACAATATTATGACTCGATTAGCGTTAGCATTGCTCGGACAAATGCAAGTAATGGTGAACGGGCAGCCAATCCTGAATTTCCCCTATGAGAAAGTGCGGGCGCTGTTTGCTTATTTAGCGATCGAATCAAGCTATCCCCATCACCGCGATTCTCTGGCTGCGCTGTTGTGGTCAGATCGGTGCGAGTCAAACGCTCGCAGCAATCTTCGCAAAGCCTTATGCACGCTCCGCCATCTGCTAGCAGATTCGACGGTTCACTCACCGCTATTTCTCACCACGCGCAATACGATTCAGTTTAATCCTGCGGGCGAGCATACGTCTGATGTCGCTATATTAACTCAATTGCTTGATGGTCACAGCGAACATTCCTATGCCGGTGGTGAACTCGATCCAGAATGCGTGTCTGATTTAGAACAAGCAGTTGCTTTGTATCGGGGAGCGTTTCTCGATCGCATTCAACTTCCAGATAGCGAAGCTTTTGAAGCATGGGTGATGCTGAATCGCCAACGATTCCACGAATTTGTGGTCAACGCCTGTATGGCACTTGTCACACACTACGAACACCAGCATAACTATCAAAAAGCACAACATTACGTTCAACGGCAGCTTCAACTAGAACCCTGGAATGAATCAGCCCATCAATGTTTGATACGGATTTTGGCACAGTGCGGGCGGCGCACGGCTGCTTTGAAGCAGTACGATCGCTGCTGTCAGATTCTAGAACAAGAATTAGCCACCGAACCAGAACCCGCAACGATCGAGTTATGGGAAGCGATTCGATCGGGCATATTTCCTGACCGGGCGAGTGCAGATTTCGATCGGGTGAATCTACTATCCATCTCTGCGGTTTCTCAGCACTCGGTTCGAGAATCCTTAGCGGTAGTGGGACAGTGCGGACGGCAGACATGATATAACTAATAACTATTCGCAATTTCCACTGCTCCGAGCGCCTTGAGTGTTGATTTTTGAGCATCGGTTATACCCGTGACACCTGCAATATTCATGCCTTCATAAATCCTGGGCGATCGCATATTTCCAACAGATTCTGCCGTCTCCATTTCCCACAGATTAATAGCTCCATCGGCGCTGCCGCTGGCTATGGTCTTACCATCGGGAGAAATTGCGATCGCCCAAACTTCAGATGTATAGTTCTGGATGGTTTTAACACATTCCCCGGAGCACACATCCCACAACTTAATTGTTTTATCGTGACTGCCGCTGACCAAAATTCGCCCATCTAAACTAAACCGCACGCACCAAACTAAAGCTGCGTGACCTTGCAAGGTTTTCAGACATTCTCCAGACTCAACATCCCACAGTTTTACCGTTTTGTCGTCACCGCTACTTGCTAGAATCTTTCCATCTGGGCTAAAAGCAACCGAAAACAGCAAACTGGTATGACCTGAAAGGGTTTTGAAACATTCCCCAGAACGCACATCCCACAATCTCACCAGTCTATCATCGCTGCCACTGGCTAAAATTGTGCCATCTGGACTGAAAGCAACTGACCAAGCACGACAATTATCTGACAGAATTTGGCAGCATTCACCAGTCTGAACGTTCCACAATCGGAGAGTATGAGCATTATCGCTACTTGCCAATGTGCGACCGTCTGGACTGAAGCTAATGGCAAACACGACATTCGGAATGCTTGTACTCCCCTGCATTACCCGCAGCAATTGACCTGTAGCGACATCCCACAAGCGGATAATGCCACGATTACTGCTGCTAGCAAGCATTTGACCATCTGGACTGAAGGCAACCCACCAAACCCAATTTGTATGTCCTTGCAGTGTTTTGCTGCACTCACCAGATTGGACATCCCATAATTTGAGTGTTGTGTCATCGCTACCGCTGGCTAATAACTGTCCATCTGGACTAAAAGCAAGCGATTTAATCCCAGCGCTGTAGCCGTGCAGCGTCCTGAATGATTCTCCTGTTTCCCGATTCCAGAGCGTGACGGTGCAATCTAAGCTACCACTTGCTAGAGTATGACCTTGCGGGTGAAATGCGATCGACCAGATCCAACCGCAGTGTTTCTGCATAATTTTGAAACACAGTCCAGTCGCAACATCCCAGAGTCGAACCGTGCAATCATAACTGGCACTAGCGATCGCGCAACCATCGGGACTAAACGCGACTCCTGCAACAGGATCGGTATGTCCCCGCAAAATCTTTAAACATTGTCCTGTAGAAATCTCCCACAAGCGAACAGTACCATCCCAACTGCCACTGACCAGAGTTTGATTATCTGGACTAAAAGCAATCGACCGAATGATGTGTGTATGCCCTTGCAATGTGTTAATAATTTCCCCTGTTTCAAGCAGCCACAATTTTATAGTTTTGTCGTAACTACAAGTCGCCAAAAGTTTACCTTCGGGACTAAAAATCACCGATGTTACAAAATTGGTATGTCCCTGAAGCGTCTTTAAACATTCACCCGTTGCCACATCCCACAACTTAATTGTGCAGTCCCAACTACCACTAGCTAAGGTTCGACCGTCTGGACTAAATACAACAGAATCCGCCCATCCGGTATGCTCTCTTAATGTTTGAATACACTCACCAGTAGCCAAATCCCATAACTTGACGGTATGGTCAAAAGAGGCACTTGCTAAAGTTTGATTGTTCGGACTGAAAGCAACACGAGCAATCCAACTGGTGTGTCCTTCACAGGTGAGAAAATCTCGATAATCTTGGGTGCGGCAGACTCGAATCTTACCATCCGCATTGCCGACTGCCAAAAAATTACCATCGGAGCTAAAGGCAACAGATACAGCCCCATTTGAATTGCTGGTAAAAACGGATTTAGATAGATCGGAATTGGCAAAGTTCACTCGATGCAAGTTGGTACCAATCAGATAAGCTTGCCAGATACTCAAGTACGAGAAATCATAGTCGCTTAAATTTATTTTTAATTGAAGTAACAGGTTAATCAAATTGCCACCCGCATATCCCACTGAGTTAGGAAATTGCGATCGCATCCGAAACAAAACCTGATTTAGTTGATATTCGACCTCTTTATTAGAGCGGTATTCGCCGATTAGTCGTTCGGCAAACGGTGCTAAAATTAAGCGAGTTTGGCTTTCTCTGACGTAATCTTTAGCCTCGGCTTTAATCAGGGCGTGGGTTATGAATAAATCTAGATTCTGCGACTGAATTTCCCGCTCGAACCGCTCGATCAACTGTTCGGTAACGTACTCCATCACCACAGGTTGCAAGGTGAATTGTCCGGCATTTTTTTCGATCAGCGATCGCCCTCTTAGCGACAACAAAGCATCCAGCAGTTTAGATTGTGAAGGGAGGGAAACAAAATCCGCCCGTAACTCGGCAAGCGTTATCCATTCTCGATCGATCGCCAGCCAATACACGATCTGCTTTTCCAAGTCTGACAAACGACGAAATTGCCCGTCGAGCAGAATATTGATATCTCCAAACGCGATCGCTCCATGCTCCAAAAAGTTGGTAATATTGCCATCAAATAAATCTCGCACGGTTGTGGAGACAATTTTGAGCGCTAGGGGATTTCCGCAATAATGTTGAGTTAAATTTACCCAATCTGTTTCTGTTGTGGAAAAACACCCATTGGCTTGTAAAATATTTTGCACTTCCTCGGAACTTAAGCCTATTAAGGGTAAGGTTCGCACAGGTGAGTTTTCGCCTTCCAACGGCATCAAAGTTGTGGGTTTTTCCCGACTTGTTAATAGCAGACAACTGGAATGCCCTTCGCTTCCCACTCGTGTCAGAAGTTCCCCATATCCCTCGTAACCTTCTCGATATTGTTCTACTATACCTGTGGGAAAACTCTGGTTTGGCAGGCATCCTGCCTGTCTTTGTGCTTCTGGGCTGGATAAATTTGCGGGGGACTTTGCGCCATCATTACTGCCGAGAATTGCCTCAAGGTTATCCAGGATTAAAAGACAGCGTGAGGCACGTAAATATCCCATTAATTGAGAAATTTGAGCCGACAGCGATGTCGGGAGTGCAGTTTCTTGCTGCCCAGAAAGGATTTGAATCAAATTTAACAATACATCTTCAATTGGTGGCGCGTTGCGTAAGGATTGCCAGATCAGGAAGTCAAAGTTATTTTGAAGTGCGATCGCGAGTTTTGCAGCCAGTGACGTTTTGCCAATTCCACCCATTCCAATCAAGGCAACCAAACGGCAGGAGTCGCTCACAATCCATTGTTGCAGTCGCGCTAATTCCTGATTTCGGCCGTAGAATGCGGAGACATCAACGATTTCTCCCCAGTGGCGGTGTGTAGAAAATTCTTGTTGTTGAATTTGCTGTTGCAGTGGCTGTATTTTTTGTATCTCTGTGCTGGATGATTCTACGGATACCTGACGCGCTCGCCGCCCTATTACTGCTTGAAGATTGCTTTTAGTAACCTTTTCTCCAAGTGCTTGACTGAGTAGTTGCCATAACTTGTAACCCACATCTTTTATATAACTAGCATCATAGCCAGCGCTACCAGCAATATCTAAATAAGATAGCCCTTCCCAAGATTGGCGAAATACGATCTCTTGGATGTTGCTCAGAGAAGTTGGCGCGATCGCACTATCTAAAATTTTCAGTGCTTCTTCCACAGTCATGGCTTTACAGCACTCCTAAATTAGTCTTCTGATATCTTGCTTTTCTTATTTTACGTGAGATAAGTTTTCCAGCCCATCTCACAAGAAAAATTAACCTCTTGCAGGTAAGTATCTCGCCTGCCTAGTCTGTGGATGCAAAATCTGAGTCCTCTTACTTTAACAAGATTTTTCTATGTTTTTACAAAAATAGCGATCTCAACATTTATCGCCCGCCAGCGGACGAACAATGGTCATCGAACTTGCCAATCTTAATCGTACTGACTTTTTCAGACTATTTATTCCTGACTTTTTACGGCCTTTTCTTGTCGTCATATCAAAGCTGATTGCTTAACTTGGGTCTAGAGCGAAACAAAACTTGCATTGTACGCAGCAAGAGTCGCTCAATTGTCAATCATTCATTTGGATGATTTTCTTGAGTTTGTAACAAAAGAGAAACATTCAAACCTAAACAAATAAGGAGAAACAAAATCATGGCGATTATCGGAAACCCAACCCCTGGTAACGACTTAATTCTTGGTGATGCAGCGAATAACTTCATCGATGCCCTCGCAGGCGATGATACTGTCAATGGTAACGGTGGCGATGATTCCCTCCTCGGTGGATTGGGCAATGACCAACTTCTGGGTGCAGTTGGCAATGACACCCTGATCGGTGGAGGAGGCAATGACGTTCTCGTTGGGGATATTTTTGGAGGCACGGGCAATGACAGCCTCAATGGTGGTGCGGGCGACGATGTACTTAACGGAGGCTTAGGTGCAGATACTATCGCTGGCGGCCCCGGAAACGATACCTACAGTGTCGGCTCACTTAATGCCACCTTTATCGAGCAGGCTAATGAAGGCAATGACATCGTTAATTCTCCTATCAGCTTCACTCTACCAAACAACATCGAAAGATTGACTTTGGTGGGAACTGCTAACATCAACGGCACTGGCAATGCCCTTGGGAATAGCATTCTCGGTAATGCCGCTAATAACAGTTTGAGTGGCTTAGCAGGGGATGATACAATTAACGGTCTTGATGGCAATGATACTCTCAATGGTGGTGATGGCATTGACATTCTCAATGGTAACAATGGCGATGACATCCTCAACGGTGGTGCTGGTAATGATGTCATCAATGGTGGTGCTGGAATCGATCGAGTCAAGGTGAATGCTGTTGGAAGTAACATCGTGCTGACTAACACCAGCGTGACGGGTGAGGGGGTTGATAGCCTGAATGGAATTGAGAATGCTGAACTGTTTGTCTTCCAAAGTAACAATATTCCCGGCAACATTGATGCTTCAGCTTTTACCTTAGGATCTGTTACCCTCGATGGTGGAATTGGCAGTAACGTCCTCATTGGTGGCAGTGGCAATGACTTTTTGGATGGAGAAGGTGCCAATGACACTCTCACCGGTGGCAGCGGCGATGACACTCTCAATGGTGGATCTGGTAACGATTTGCTCACTGGCGGTGCTGGTGCCGATCGATTCCTTTACGAAACTGGTCGAGCATTTATTGCTTCCGATGTTGGCCTTGATACTGTCACTTCTTTCAGCGTTAGTTCCGACAAATTCGTTCTATCCAAAAAGACTTTCGATACTCTTATCACTGCTGCTGGTGGAACGTTACTCAGTTCGGAATTTGAAGTTGTAGATAGTTTCATCGAACAGTTTTCAAGCAATGCCAAAATTACTTACAATCGTGTAAGTGGCGATTTGTCTTTTAACCGCAACGGTTCTATCCTAGTTGGCGGAGATGCAGAGGGCGGTTTTATTGCGGATCTCAATCCTGGAAACGTAGCGGGTGGTGCTCCTCTGCTGAGTGCTTCAAATATTCGGATTGTGGCGTAGGGAAGTTGTATGGGATTGGAAAAAATGTAAATAAAAGAAACCCGGTTTTATTGCAAAACCGGGTTTTTGAGTCGGAAGAGTTTTAAACAGTGGACAATTGTCAATAGTCAATTGTCCACTATTAAATTAACCTGCTAACTCAATTCGATTTCCGACTGTTAGGCGATTCGTAGTAAACTCCAGAACCTGTATCGGAAACAAAGTGACAATCCCAGTAAGAGCGAATAAAGCTCTTCCAAATGGGATCGGTTGATTTGCGATAATAATCGCCCAACAGTGGCTTGATGGCTTCTGTGGCTTCCTTCAAGTGATAGTGCGGCATTGTCGAGAAGATGTGGTGGGCGACGTGGGTGCCGATGTCGTGATGGATGGAATTGATGATTCCGTAATCGCGATCGATCGTAGATAGCGCACCTTTCAAGAAATACCAGTCATCTCCGCGATACCAGGGAATATCGGCTTCTGTGTGGTGCAGGAATGTTACCAAATCCAGCCACATTACGAAGATTACGTAGGGAACTAGGTAGAACTTCAGTAAAAACAGCCAACCAAATTGATAGGTTAACGCACCCAAAAAGGCTACCATCAATACCAATGATGCGGAACTCGTCAATACGTCCGCTTTTTCGGAAGGACGGAAAATCGGGCTACCGGGCATGAAGTGAGAACCTACCCGATCGGGCGATCGCCGAAACAGATAAATTGGATAAGCAAATAACATCAAATAAAAGCGTCCCAGCTTCTCGTACCAGGGCATTTGATTGTATTTGCTCTCCGACACTGGATACCAGCTTTCATCGTTGTCCAAGCTGCCTGTATTGGCGTGGTGGGTTCTGTGGCTGATCCGCCAACCGTGGAAGGGTACGAGAATGGGTGCGTGGGAAAGGTGTCCGATCAGGTTGTTGAGCCATTTGCTCTTAGAAAATGAACCGTGCCCGCAGTCGTGCCCGACTACAAACAATGCCCAAAACATGGTTCCCTGCATGAACCAGAAGATTGGATAAAATAACCAGGAATCTAGGCTGTAGGCGATCGCGTATAAACCTGCGATAATTCCAAGATCCAAAAAGAAATAAGCTAGAGATCTCCAAGCCGAGGGTTCAAAACAATGGGCTGGAATGGCTGCTTTGACATCACCAAGAGTAAAAGGTAACTCTTTTGTACGAGAGGATGAGCTGGTATTGCTCGGCTGATTGAGAACAGTATCTAATTGCACGAAGTTTCCGATTTAAGCTGACTTGAGAAACCGCATTCCGCCTTTTAACTTTCACTTTCAGCCCGCAAGGAGCCATATTTTTTACTCTGCAAGGGTTTCTAAAGTTCTTTAGTTCCGCATGAATCGCCCGCCCGCGATTCTCAAGCAAGTTGGCTTGTAGAATATTTGTGTGGGGAGATTTAGCGCGATCGACCCTGTTATCTGAAAAAATCCTATGTGTCCGTTGTTGGTACGAAATGCGACTTCAATTTGAGATCGCACTTTCTGGAGAAACTATCTCCAGTTCGCAGGTAGCATACAACATTTCCAGCAGGTATTGTCAACGAGAGTGTAGGTTGAGCCGATCGATTTTAGATTGGCGATTTTAGATTCAAGGACAAATCTCAAATCCGAAATCTCAAATCGGAGTCTTGGGTTTCACATCAAGCTCTACCTCAATACGCTTGGGCTAACACTGTTTATTGCCCGGAGATCCCCCTCGCATCCCCCTTAAGAAGGGGGACTTTGAGAAGATTCTTGTCCCCCCTTTTTAACGGGGGTTAGGGGGGATCTGTCTTAAACCAAGCCTATTGAGTTCTACCCAACTGATCGCTCCCTACAGTTCACAAATTCTGCCAGAGTTGCTAGAGCTAAGTTAATTTAACATTTCTACACACACTCTGGCAATGACTTACCAGAAAATTTTTTTCAATCGACAAATCGCGGAAAGCGAGCTAAGTAGATGAGTATGAAAATACACAAGTATGTCCGAAGAGAGCGAAACGAAGTGAAGCGAAGCATAAGCCCTAGCCCTTTCAGGGCGGCTTCGCCAACGGGCAGGCACGCGGCTACGCAGGGGTTACGGTTGCTTTACGTTCTGTTACATGAACCGATTTATTTACACCCACCTACTTACCCAAAAACGGATAGAAGCGCTAAACAATCGTCGCGAATACAGCAGAGTTTTAGACTAAAGTTTTAGATATCAGATTCACTGTGCGAGCCGTGTGAATCTAAAATCTAAAATCTAAAATCTAAAATCTAAAATCTACTGACTGGCGATCGCTTTCTCGCTGTTTGGTTTTCTAGGTTGCAGCCTTTTCTAATAAGAGCTTCGCCCGTTTGACCATTTCCGGAATCTCGATCGGATAATCGCCGGTGAAACACGCCGAACAAAAACTTTTCGTGTCTTCGTTAGTCGCACTCAGCATTCCTTCCCGGCTCAAGAAAGCCAAGGAATCCACCCCAATTTGAACGCCAATTTCGGCGACGGATTTGGTAGCAGCAATCAACTGATCTTGATTGTCGGTGTCGATGCCGTAAAAACAAGGATGAGTCACCGGGGGCGAAGAAATTCTCATGTGAACTTCGGTGGCGCCCGCATCCCGCAAGGCTTTGACAATTTTGCGGCTGGTAGTGCCGCGGACGATAGAATCGTCGATAATAATGACCCGCTTTCCTTCCAACACATCTTTGAGAGGGTTGAGTTTCATGCGGATTCCTGACTCGCGCATTGTCTGAGTCGGTTGAATAAAAGTGCGTCCGACGTAGCGATTTTTAATCAATCCTTCGGCGTAAGGAATGCCGGAAGCTTGAGAAAAGCCGATCGCCGCTGGGATTCCAGAATCGGGAACACCGATGACTATATCAGCATCAATCGGAGATTCGACTGCCAACCTCCGCCCGATCCGCAGTCGGTAGGTATATAAATTTTCACCTTCCATAATGCTGTCTGGTCGAGCAAAATAGATCATTTCAAAGACGCAAAGTTTGCGTTTTTGCTGCTGACTCCAGTGGAAAGAAGCCATACCTTCCTCTGTAATCCAAACTAATTCTCCCGGTTCTACGTCCCGCAAAAATTCAGCACCGATAATATCTAATCCGCAGGTTTCCGATGCTAAAACGTACCGTTGCGGAGTTGTGGGGAGGGTGCCAATTACCAGCGGGCGGACGCCGTGGGGGTCGCGGACTCCCATGACGCCTTGGGGGGTGGCGATCGTCAAACTAAAGGCTCCTTGGCACATAGCAAAGGCACTGATCGCAGCTTCCAGCCAGTCTTTGCCCTGGTCTACCTCCCAACCGATCGCCACTGCGATCGCCTCTGAATCCGTCGTGCTGACAAACTCGCACTTCCGAGACAGCAATTCTTCCCGCAATTCTTTAGTATTGACAAGATTCCCGTTATGTGCTAGAGCCAGACTTCCCAAGCGAGTTTCGACAACCACAGGCTGAGCGTTGACCACGCGGGACGAGCCGGTAGTAGAGTAGCGAGTGTGCCCTACGGCTAAGTTACCGGGCAAATGACCTAAATTCGATTCGTTGAAGACTTGGGAAACCAGTCCCATCTCCTTGTGCAGGTGGACTGTTTCACCATCAAAAGTAGCAATTCCGGCGGATTCCTGACCTCGGTGCTGCAAAGCATACAAGCCGAAGTAGGTCAACTTGGCGACATCTTCACCCGGTGCGTAGATACCGAAAACGCCGCAAGCTTCCTCGGGCTTGTCTGGTTTGCTAGAATGCTCGTCAGCCTCGAAGGAATGGTTGGGAATCATAGATGGGTGGGCTCCTAATGGGAACGGTGGGTTAGCGGGAAAGTTTCAGCGGGAAGTTTTGTTTGCGATCGCGTCGCATAACTTAATAATTCCTTAATATTGCCACGGATCGAACATTAATTTCAAGTTGTTTGGCATTCTGGCTGGGGATGTGGGGCGTTTAAGGGGATTGTAATATCGATCGCCCATATCTCTGATAGTAGCGTTTATTCACGGGGGCGATGCTCTTCGAGGGCTTCGCTAACGGGGGGAAAACCCGCATAAGTAATTCGGGATTCGCAAATCGATAGATTTTGTAGGGCAAATAGGTCTTTTTCAAAGATTAAGATATCGAGGGCGATTTCCTACGGGATAGCTACGCTTCACGGGCTGTTTGAAATATTAGCATTTAATGGCGATCGCTCTTGACTTTTGTGTGAGATTGACATACTATATCATCATGGGAATCTGTGCGGCCATATAAATCATTTTTGACACGACAAGTTATGTCAATAGCACAGAGCAGATAAATTTTTCAGTCTAATTGGTAGGGTGCGTCGCTGCGAGATTCTTGATGAAACTTGCAGATTGTAGATGGCGATGCACCTTACTATTGTGTGGTGCGTCGCTGCGAGATTGTCGATCGAAATTGCAGATTTTCGATGCGACGCACCCTACGGATTAAGTCCATGCACTTGCTATTATGTGGTGCGTCGCTGCGAGATTGTCGATTTGATTTGTAGATTGTTGATAGCGACGCACCCTACGGCTTCAACCCGCACATCCTCCGGGTTTTGTTTATCTAGACGCGGTTTCAACCGCCGCTTCCAATTCTTGAAAAATTTTGTAACTACCGCAAACTACTTCGATACAAATATCTCCTTCCAGCCGAAAGTAGAAAAGAGTTGAAGAACCTGTCTCAACCAAACCCTCTTGATTTTGAAAAGGATAGGACAAAGCAGATAAAATTTGACTTTTATCTTCTGTCAGTTGTCTTAATTCTGCGTTACCTACCCAGAAGCAAGAGTCTTCTGAGTCGGCGTTGACAGGTTGAGAGATTACCTGATGCACGAGTTGATAGAATTCGATCGCAGTATCGTAGATCCCGGTTCCGAAAGTAAAGTCCAAACGCAAGGTTAAAGGTTGAGGGATGAGAGAAATACCTGTGAGGTCGGCACTTTTCAGGTCTTCTATGCAAAAATGTTTTAAAGGGCGATCGGTTGTAGCAGTCATAGAATTACCGTGCCAATAAATTATGGTGGAAATTAACGCTTCAGCTCAATATCAAACTCAAGCCGAGAACGATAAAAGTGAACGTCAAATTCTAAGAAAAAATTTGTCTGTCCCAGAATCAATGATACGCTATCACTTTTTGCCCAAGCAAATACTAATCTTACCGGAGCAAACTCCCCTATTTCAGCCATGAAAAATACTGGCATCGCTGGTTGATTACCAACGTTACCAGCCAGTCGAATAATGGCTTTGCTGTCATCCCACACTAAGCCAAGCTGAATTCCTATTTTGTAAGGCAATACACTCACTGTTGCACCGCTGTCTACTAACCCAACAACTTCGACTCTCTGGTTATTGTGGTGCAGAATCAAGGGAATGCGCGGTAAGCTGTCAAACTCATCTTGAGAGGGGTGATTGGTAGAGTATTGAAATCGCATAATACTCACTTTTCGTTGCTGTTAGCCAGATTCATTGCCTGCATCAAAGCTGTACCAGCACCAAAAGTATTGTAGGGAGTTGGCAAGTAGTAAGTCTTGTAAGGTTCCAAAGGAAAAATATTCTGACTGATATCTTCTTCCGCCATAAGAATACGGATTAACTCTCGTTTATCGATCGCAGACAGTTTTTTAATGGTAGGGAGTAATTCTGTTAGTGTCATCGGTTGTTTTCCTACGATGCGTCTATCTTGATGATAGCAGGTGAACAGTGTTTGTAGGGTGCGTCGCTGTGAGATTGTCAATTTGATTTGTAGATTGTTGATAGCGACGCACCTACAAGTGAGACTACCCAGAAACAAGAGCAACGCGAAAACCTCTGTCGTCGTCGCCTGCCCTATTCCCGGAGCGATAGGCACTGCGACAATTCACCGCATGACATTTCCAGGAACCGCCACGAAGAACTCTCAAGTCAGAGTGAGTTTCCCAAGAACTTCCATCATTTGGTGCGCCATTGTAGTTAAAATTCACGCTATCGCTGCACCATTCGTTAACATTCCCGTGCATATCGTAAAGTCCAAAAGCATTCGGAGGAAAACTCCCGACATCCGTTGTTTCTTTGCGGGAAGGTTCCCATTGTGCAGAACCATAGGGATAGCCACTATAATTGACTAAATCCGCGGTAATTGTTTCGCCAAAGTGAAAAGGTGTTTTAGTTCTCGCGCGACAAGCATATTCCCACTCGGCTTCCGAAGGTAAGCGATAAGTCTTGCCTGTTTTTTGGGAAAGTTTCTCGCAGAATTCCACAGCATCATTCCAACTTACTTTTTCTACAGGACGTTTCGCGCCTTTGAATTTAGATGGGTTATTTCCCATCACCGCTTGGTATTGTTCTTGAGTGACTTCATACTTGCCCATAAAAAAAGGAGAGATGTTAACTTTGTGTTGCGGATTTTCCATATTTTCTTTCCCTACTTCCTCAGTGGGGGAGCCCATCAGGAAACTGCCTCCAGGGATTGCTATCATTTCTAAGCTTGCACCGCCACCTAAATCTTCGCTAATAAATTGTGCTTGATTGTCTTTACGGTTAGTTATATTACCCTGGACATCAACTGTCACTGTTTCAAAATCAAACGTTTGTAAATTTCTCATAATTGTGGGTTTTAAAGAAGAAAATATATTGTAGAAATTTAACCCGCGCAGGCGGGTTTTGTCAGTGTAGCGGTGGTTGAAACCAGGCACTTTCAACCACCGCTACTTATCGCTCGCCATCAAACAGATCCAATTCGACGCTCGATCGCATTATAGAACCGATCGCCCATATCACCCATCCCGACCTCAATCAACCCCAAATTATCCGCACTCAACACCCGCAAAGGCGAGTCAGCACCCCCAACTACACCGATTTTCTGCCACATTTTAGCCAAATGTTCTTGCAAGTAAGCTTCCCAAACTCCTTGATTTTCCGGCGCGATGGAAACAATAATGCAGTTGCCCATTTCACCAAACAAAACTTCATCCCAACGGCTAACATTTGCCGAATTCAAGCCCAGATGGATTTCCGCACCCAGTTTACCAGAGATGCAGGATTCCGCCAGGGCGATCGCAATTCCACCTTCCGCAGCATCGTGGGCCGAACATACCCAACCGCTGCGAATACCGTCGCGACAAACTGATTGCACTTTCCTTTCCAATTCAAAATTAATCCTTGGCGGTTTCCCCGCTACAATCCCGTGAACTGCCGCTAAATATTCCGAACCTCCGAGAGTAGCAAAAGCCGATTTCTTCGGAGTTTCAGTTTTCAATTCAGAATTAGCCGATTGAAAAAAGGTCAGTTCATCCTGACTATTTGCTCCAATTCCCAACACATAAATTAAATCGCCCTTCTTTTGCCAACCTTGACCGCAAATCTTCGTCAAATCTGGAATCAATCCCACCATTCCGATTACCGGAGTTGGATAAATCGGTTGAGGATTGCCATCAGAATCAACCGTTTCATTGTACAGAGAAACATTACCCCCAGTCACAGGTGTTTTCAACTCGCGACAAGCATCAGCAATCCCGCGACAAGCCGATGCTAACTGCCAATATCCTACAGGTTTTTCGGGACTGCCAAAATTGAGATTGTCCGTAACTGCAATAGGTTCAGCACCGACACAACTTAAGTTTCTCGCTGCTTCCGCTACGACGGCTTTTGCACCTTCATAAGGGTCGAGATAAACATAGCGAGAATTGCAATCAACCGTCGCCGCAACTCCGGGAATAACCCCCCCTGGCGAGGGCGGGCACGGGGGCACCGCCCCTACAAGGGGGGGAGAAAATTCGGCAGTTTCTCTTCCTTGTGCTTTCTTAAATAAGGGAATAGCTTCTGCTTCCTCTTGTAGCGTCGCCTTAGTAAGGGCGGGTTCTTCCTCTTGTAGCCCCCCCTTAGCAAGGGGGGGTTGGGGGGGTTCTTTTTGACATGGTTCCAGAGGCCGCAATCTGACCACAGCAGCATCAGCGCCTCCCGGCAAAACAACAGTATTATTTTGCACCTGATGGTCGTATTGGCGATAAACCCAGCGTTTAGAAGCGATGGTGGGAGTATCTAAAAGAGTCAGCAAAATCTGATTCCAAGTTTGGAAATCACCTTGAACTTCGATACCGGCTGCGGTGCATTCCGGCAACTTGTCCGCCGTCCATTCCCATGCTTTTCTAGCATATTCTGGCGCTTCCGTTAACAATTCGCGGTGATAAATTGGCGTATTATCTGCCAAAGCAGTCGCGGTAATTTCAGCAGCGATTTCGCCTTTAAACAGAATTCGGACGATCGGCTCTTCAATCACTGTCCCCGCGACTACGGCGTGCAATCCCCAGCGGTGAAAAATATCAATTAATTCCTGTTCCCGCCCTTTTTGGGCAACAAACAACATCCGTTCTTGCGATTCCGAAAGCAGGTATTCGTAGGGAACCATTCCGCTTTCTCGAACCGGAACTTTATCTAAATCAAATTCAATTCCGACACCACCTTTGGCTGCCATTTCCGATGTCGAACAGGTAATTCCTGCCGCGCCCATATCTTGGGCGGCGACGACTGCGCCAGTTTTGAATGCTGCCAAACAAGCTTCAATTAAAGATTTTTCCAGAAACGGGTCTCCTACTTGAACAGCGGGGCGATCATCCATCGATTTGTCAGTCAATTCTGCACTGGCAAAACTTGCTCCTCCCATGCCATCTCTGCCAGTAGTTGAACCCACATAAAGCACAGGATTTCCGATTCCCGATGCGCCAGATTTAACAATTTCTTGAGTTTCCATTAAACCCAAAGCCATGACATTAACTAGCGGGTTTTCAGAATAAGCAGCATCGAAATAAACTTCGCCGCCAACCGTGGGTACGCCGATGCAGTTTCCGTAGTGACTGATTCCCGATACAACACCTTTGAACAATCTCTGAGTTTTGCTATCATCTAAATTGCCGAAACGTAGAGAATTCAAAAGTGCGATCGGGCGAGCACCCATTGTAAAGATATCGCGGAGAATCCCACCGACGCCAGTTGCAGCACCTTGGAAAGGTTCCACTGCTGACGGGTGGTTGTGGGATTCAATTTTGAAAGCAAGTTGCAAGCCATCTCCCAAGTCTACGACGCCGGCATTTTCTCCTGGGCCGACGAGAATGCGATCGCCCTCTGTGGGAAACTGTTTTAATAGCGGCCGCGAATTTTTGTAGCAGCAGTGTTCGCTCCACATCACGCCGAACATTCCCAATTCAGCCTTATTGGGATGGCGGCCGAGGCGCTGAACGATTTCTTCATATTCTTCGGGTTTGAGTCTTTCAGCGGCAATTTGTTCGGGGGAAAATGGGAGGTTTGGCATAATAATTGCGATGTTTTGTAGATTTTACATCCCGACTTGGGATTTTGTCGATCGGGATTTAGGTATCAAGACCAAAGAAACCGGGTTTTTTATTTAATCTGAGGGTTGGAAGGAAATCTTTGGGTGCATCTGGTTTTTGAGGAGGGCGAAGCATGACCGCATATAAATTATTAGTTATAATCCCATATTGACTGCGGTCATGCTTCGCCCCTACAAACATATTTGTCTTGCGCCAGATGCACCCAAATCTTTTCGGTAAAAAACCCGGTTTCTGACCACTCGTCCATCCAGGACTGTTAATGCTAATTTCTAGGATGACAGAGTTTGTGGATAACAGCATTCAGATTTTAATTTCTAGCATGAATTGAAGGGGCTGCATTGTTGTCAACTTAATCTCAAAGATCGTAGCAGTTTTTGGCGGCTCCGATGAGTTCCTAGGACGCGATCGATCGTACAGGGAAACTGAGAAGTTACCAAATATCGGATAATAATTGACATATATCTTATTTTCTGCTAAAGAAGTCGCACCCGACAGTTAAGATATGCTTAATTCCTCAAACCCTCTTCCCTCTTCCCTCTTCCTTCTTCCCTCTTCCTTCTTCCCTCTTCCTTCTTCCTTCTTCCCTCTTCCTTATGACTCAAAATCTCAATTTTGCCAACCAAAACTTGCGGAACCGTTCATTTAAAGGGCTGGATTTATCAGGGGCGAACTTCAGCGGTTGCGACATTCGAGGCTGCAATTTCACCGGGGCGATTTTGAGAGGGGCAAATTTTCAGGGCGTCAGAACCGGACAAAGCCGCCGCCGAGTAAAAAAATTGATTGCTAGGGCTGGCGTAACAGCGGTGATAGTGACGGCTGCTGGGGCTTTGATTGGACTGATTGGCGGGGTGGATGCGGGGGCTGTGGCTGTGGCTGGGACTGCTGCGACGGCGATTGCTGCGACTCGGGGCGAGGCGGGAATTGTGGCGGGGGCTGTAGCTGGGGCTGCTGCTGCGATCGGCGCTAACGGTATTGTGACATTTTTGGGCGGGGATACTCTGAGGGGAATTGGTTTATTTTTGGTTTCTGGG
Organism: Microcoleus sp. PH2017_28_MFU_U_A; assembly: GCF_020738035.1. Taxonomy (NCBI): domain Bacteria; kingdom Bacillati; phylum Cyanobacteriota; class Cyanophyceae; order Oscillatoriales; family Microcoleaceae; genus Microcoleus; species Microcoleus sp. PH2017_28_MFU_U_A. Next base: position 17,553 of record NZ_JAEQCX010000040.1, on the reverse strand, counting down.
GTTATTTTGGGGTTATGTGCGATCGGCTTTTTTATCGCGGTTGAAGAAATCGAAAAATTGTCAGTAACGTCGTTTAGAAAAGCTGATTTAACTGGCGCTATATTCGATCCCGGGGCGGTTCTCGATGCTGATTTTTCCGATGCGCGAGGCTTGCCGTGGTAAGCTGCATTCTCAGAAAGATGAGGTACGTTGTTGGGCTTCAGCCCTCTTGGTTTCAGTGGTTATATAACCTGTCAGTCATACCTCACCTTTTTGAGAAAGGCTATACTAGCTTTAAGATTTTAAAGTTTTGTGACAGTTCTAAGTTTTGGACAATTATTGAGGTAGGAGCGTAGGTAAAGGCGATCGACCCATCAAAGCATTGTCATCAGACAAATAGGTACGTAGTTGCGCTTCAGCGCTCTTTATCAATATATGTAAAGAGCATAGTCATCAGACAAATAGGTACGTAGTTGCGCTTCAGCGCTCTTTATCAATATATGTAAAGAGCGTCTATATGTAAAAGTTTCGTAAAGATGCCACACAGCTATTGACACGTTATAACGGTTATTAGTAAGCTCAACAAAGCAACAAAAACAGCCGAACAAAAAAAGAGCGATCGGCACAAACATCTTTCATCAACATCTTTCATCAGAGCGCCGACCATCAGAGCGCAACTGACAGTTTAACGCTGAGTGTAGCGCTTTTATTCGCGCTGCATAAAACTCAATCATTGGCTGATAAATTCCAAAAAACAAAAGTCAATACTATCCTTGAACGTCCAAGGAAACGCATTAACATTTGAAAAATCAGGGAAGCAACTAATGTTATCAATCAACTCGCTCACCCCCAGCACAACTACCAGCACATCCATAATTCCTGACATTACAGAAAAGACGCAGTTAGGAAACATTGCCAGCACTTATCATTCCCCCCCCCAGAAAAAAACATACAGCCAAGCGAATTAGACACGATCAACATCTGTCCAGAATTGTTAAAGGAAAGGCAATTATCAGTCGAAAGCAACACAGAGTTACCGATAAAAACCACAGAAATAGACGCTTTACTGATTGAAAAGCCCGGAACGACAATCGATACTCTACCTAAAAAAGACGCAACAACAACCTCCACAATAGATCCAATTACTGGCAACAGCACAAAATTAGAAACTACCAATAACCTCAAAACTGACTCCAGCACATTCACAGCAGAAGCTAAAAATGGGACTGTTTCGGACATTACCAATTCTGTGACAACTCCTGCCGAAATAAAACCAAATTCCTCCGCTACCGAGACTAAAGTTGCAACAGTTTCCGAAGATTCAACTAATACCAAAAATCTGATCGAGGCAAAAACAGATTCTCCAACAGTAGAAACCAAAAACGCAACAGCGACAGCTTCCGAAATTCCCGACAGCAACGCAACAACAGCAGACACAACTCCTGAAAAGTGTAAATGTACTGAAGTGGCAGAAACCAAAAATACGACAGTTTCAGAAATTCCCACTTCTACGACAAAGCCTGCGGAGGTGAAAGCAGATTCCTCCGCGACAGACACGAAGAATACGACAGTTTCAGAAATTCCCACTTCCACGACAGAATACGACAGTTTCAGAAATTCCCACTTCCACGACAAAGCCTGCTGAGACAAAAGCAGATTCTCCAGCCACAGAAACTAAAAACACGACAAAGCCTGCGGAGGTGAAAGCAGATTCCTCCGCGACAGACACGAAGAATACGACAGTTTCAGAAATTCCCACTTCCACGACAAAGCCTGCTGAAGTAAAAGCAGATTCTCCAGCGACAGAGACTAAAAACACGACAAAGCCTGTCGAAGTAAAACCAGATTCCTCAGCGATAGAGAGTAAAAGCGCAATAGTTTCAGAAACTCCTAATTCTGCGACAAAGCCTGCTGAGACAAAAGCAGATTCTGCGACGACAGAGACTAAAAACACGACAGTTTCCACTGCTGCGACAAATCCTGCTGAGGTGAAACCAGATTCTCCAGCCACAGAAACTAAAAACGCGACGAATCCTATCGAGAAAAAAGCAGATTCTCCAGTAACAGAAACTAAAAATCCGATTGTTTCGATAAATCCTGCCGAAGTGAAACCAGATTCTCCAGCCATAGAAGCTAAAAACTCTACTGTTTCTACTGCTGTGGCGAATCCTGTCGAGAAAAAACCAGATTCTCCAGCCACAGAAACTCAAAACCCGACTGTTACGAGAAAGCCTGTCGAGAAAAAACTAGATTTCTCAACGACAGAAACCCAAAACGCGACAATTTCCCCAAATCTAGTCCCAACAATCTCAGAAAACACTCAACTAGCCGTCGCAGTTATTCATTCAATAGACGAAATAACAGGTGAAAAAACAGAAACAACTGCCATTCCCTCAGCTTCTACTGAAACAGAAACCGCCGAGTTACCAGGAATACCAGCAGCAACAGACATTCTCACCGGGGAAATTGAAAATACCTCATTAAATCTCCCCAATACCTTTGTCAATGCAGACACTACCGAAATTACCAGCCAAGCCGATGAAAGTTTCCCACTAATTTATGACGAGGAAATTTCCACACTGTTTGAAACTCTCAACCGCACATTAGCCACAGCAGAATCAACCGACAACCATCCACTATCCGAGTCAGAATACACAATTGCCAACTTTGATACCGACTCGGAAAACCTAACTAATATTCCCCAAACAGCCACCACTCAAAATTATTTGCCGTCAGACTCAGCAAATATCATTCCCAACACAGACAATCAGCCAGAAACAACCATTGACGAGTATGCAAACCCTAACTTTGAAACCGAATCCCAAAAAATAACCGTTATTCCAGAAATAGCATCATCCGCAAATAATCAGCCAGAAAATCCTCTTCATATCATCGCCACCAGTCAAAGCGACTCCGAAACCAAGATTAACGATTACCCAGTTGCTGACACGACTACCGAATTAGAAACAACTCCCAATTTCCCCCAACCAACTCAACTATTAATCGGCATCATCGACACCGGCTTTGCCGCCGACAACCCCAACATCGACTACAGCCAAATCATCCTCGGAAAAGACTTAATCGACAAAGACAACAACCCCCTACTCCTACCAAACGAAGGAAACCAACACGGAAGCGCAATCCTCGAAATAATTGCCGGTGACAAAAACAAAAACAATCACCAAACACCAATTTGGTTGGGAAGAGCCACAGGTTCCGGCAACTGGCAAGAATCCTTGATAGAATTTGTAGACACAGCAAAAGCATCAAAACAACCAAACGCCGTAGTTAACCTCAGCTTCGACTTAACCCAAATCAATCCCGACGGCACGCAAACCACACGGCACAAACTGACAGAAACAGAAACAGCAGCACTCAAATACGCCTTTGATAACAACATCCTGATTGTAGCAGCCGCAGGTAATGAAGGCTCGAAATCCTCAGCTCTAGGACAAGCCTCAACCGAATTCCCCAACATCATCACAGTCGGCGCAGCTTCTAACAACAACCGCAGCCCATATTCCAGCTACGGAGAGGGCTTAGACATCCTAGCATTGGACACAATTGGCAGCACAACAGAAACCACAAGCCAACCAAAACAAGGTACATCAATAGCAGCAGCCATCATCACAAAAACCATCTCCCAAATGTGGGAAACCAACCCATCCTTCAACCCCCAACAAATCAAAAACATCCTCCTAGAAACAGCAACAGACATCGACGTACCCGGATGGGATGAAAGAACAGGATACGGCATCTTAAACCAAGAATTAGCCATAGCCACCGCCGCCCAAACAATCCCCGCAATCCCAGTATTAGCAGCCACCAAACAATTAATCAAACCCCTAACCAGTCCCGACGAAAACATTAACCAAGCCACAGCCAAACCGTCATCAAGAGCAGCATTAACCAACGCTACAACCAACCAACCAAAAACCACCACTACCTCAACCGGAGACAACAACGTCGGCACCAGTTCCACTACCACAGAACTAGCGCCAAATACTACCAGCAATACCAGCAAATCCGGCAGTACAACCAGCACAAACACCCAAACCAACAGAAGCTACTCACACACAAACTCCAACTGGAACAAAAGCCGTACCAATACCAACAGTAACGGCAACTCTTTCTCTGAAACAAAAACAGATACAAACACAAACACCAAGGACTACACAGACAAAAACCTTTACCTCTACTCAATAGAAAGAACAGATAAATCCCAGTCAAGCCAGAACCGACTCAAATACGAAGGCACAGGAAACAGCCAAACCTCATCCAAACAGAAATGGAGTTCAAATCGCAACTATACCAGTCCTTCACAAACTCAAAAAAGTGCTTCTGACAGTTACCTAAACAGCCAAAGTCAATCCGATGGCAAACATGACGGTAACTATGGAGAAAGCAACTCTAAAACCCAAGAAGATTCAGGTTCAAAATCAACCACAAACAATCAGTACACCAGCAGTAATGGAACTTCCGGCGACAACACTACAACTCAAAGAAAAGGAAAAATTAACTGGACTTCGAGCAGCAAAGGCAACAATTCCAACAGCACTTACAGCGGCGATAATTCCGAAGTCACTCAATTCAACTCTCACAGCAAAACTAGCAGTGGCCCCTCCAAAACTAACAATAGCAGCGACAACCATTCAATCACCAACAACACCTGGGACAACACCACAACCAACGGCAAAACCGTCGGTAGTAGCACCCGCGATACTTACTCAGAAGGGAACAGTAATGCTAACAGCAGTTACGATGACGGCAAATCAAAAAATAAGAGCAACACAGACACATATACCCAGAATCAGTCCCAAGAAACAAACAGCAGCAACGGCACTAACTCTTGGAGAAACAATCGAGATAATAATTACTCAGTAACTCAGGGCAACAGCACGGAAAGTTACAAAAATGGGGGAGATACTAGAAACCACAATCGCGACCATTATTCAATCAATAAATCAAACTCTTCCAGCAGTAACAGTGCCGGAAAACCCAGCTCCAAAAACGAAAGTGAAAGCTATTCTGAAAATCAACAGCAGTGGGATACTGAATACAAAGCTGATACTTACACGACCAAAAGTAACAGCGATGAATCGACAATAACCGCGAGTAAAAGTAATAGCAGTACCGAAGGCAACAATACCAATTCGTCTAGCAATAGCGATACCTCAAAGACGAGTAATTCACAGACAGTAACAACTTACAAAGATGGTCGAAAAGAAGAGAATGGCAGTTCGACCTACCAAAAATGGTTGAGGGATAGCAGTTACGATAGTAAGGGGGTAGTGAGTGACGTTTACAAGTATTCTAGCTGGACTTCGAGTTACACCAAGTCTTACTTTAAGGGAGGTTACAGTTGGAGTGAGACTATCAGTGGCTCAGATTCTGAATCGACGACTAAAAGAGCTGTTTATAGCAGTAGTCGCAGTGACTGGAGTTGGACTCGTAGCGGGACAGTCTGGGATGATGGCAGGAATGATTGGAGTGAGAGTTGGTCGAAGTCTAGTTGGAAAGATGGTAAGTATTTGCCGGGTGAGTCTGAGTCGAAAAGGGGAGGGTTCGATCCGAAGAAAACAACACCGCAGGTAAATGATGTACCGAAATTTGGGGAGGCACCGCGGTTGAATAAGGCTCCGAAGGGGAAGAATGTGCCACCGGAGTTAAATAAGCCTCCTAAGCCGAGTCAGGATATTTGGACACCACCGCGTCGTACTTTTAAAGAGCTTGAATCTGAGAAGGTAATTAATAATGCTCCTGATAATTGGGTTGCTGGGCCTGGTGGTGGTGGAGAACCTTCTTTCAAGGAAAAAATCAGGAGATTATTGACAACAGGGGCAGGGGCGATCGCCAATTATAACAAGATTTTTGCTTTAATTTTTAGGTCTTCACAATCCGAGCGAAGGACAATAACTCAAGACCCAAAAATGATGCGACTCATCAGAGATAGTTTTAGCAGCAAACCAGAGTTAGCAACTGCAATCGCAGCATCCTTACTCACAGGAGAGCAGCGCTGGAGTAACACTCCCAATGACTTGATTTCCCATTTTTTGTATGGAAATACGGAGAATGCTTTATCTTTTGATGCGACAATGAACTGCTGGGAAATGATTTTATATGCAGCTTTTCTCTGCGGTCAAATTAGTGGTAAACAGATCAAGAATTTTCTAGAATCAACTTACCCAACAGGCCGACAGATGACTACAATGGGATACAGTAGAGATCCAGAGTTACCATTCTACCCAACTCGTAAAAAAGATGCTTCCAGCCCAACAAAATATCCTCAGCCTGGAGATTTAGTGTATTTTACAGATAGAACACCATTTCCTGGTCATGTAGCAATCTCACTATTTGGATCGCTAGTTGTCAGTTTGTGGGAATTTCCAGATCTAGGTGATGGAAAAAAGAATCGCATACAGATTATTGATATTGGCGATTTACCAGGACAAGTACAGATCGGACCTCCTCTTGCAGAAGCGATAAAAGCAGGAAAGATTTAGCAACCATCATGAAAAAGCGTTACCTGTTTGTATCAGCAATTATACTGCTTATAACCGCAGTTATTTTTCAAGAAAAATATTGGCAATCAAAGGAGTTAAAAAACCATAGGCAGCCAGAGGAATCAACAAAACCAATTAGTTGTATGCAACTAAAAATTTGGACTATTGCAAAAAAGGAGTGGAATAATCCAATTAAGCTAGAAGCAGTAGAAATGCAACCCCCTCCTCCTGAAGCGGCGCAAGTTAGAGGGATACCAGGCCCTAAATATTACCCAGTAAGACCTTACATAGAAACCTCTGTAAGTCCAGGAGGACTAGCAAGCACTGTCGTTAAAGGTAACGAGCAAACAATGCCGACTGCTATTTTTGTGAGCAAGACTGCAAAAGTGATACCGCTACTAGAGTCGCCAGGGAGTCTCGGTGCTCGCAGTGACGGAGTTTGGTCTATTCGTAATCAAATAATATCTCACTACGACACCACAGGAGTGCTAAAACAGTCCGTCAAAATTCCTGGTACAGAGATTGTAGGTGTTGAAAAAGACGCTGTTTGGGTGATGAGCCTTGACGAAGCTTGGTTTGTAAGTGCCAGTGGTAAGGTACGTGGGCCGTACCCGTGGAAAGGATTTAATAGTTCAGTTGGATCGGGAATTGCACTGTGCACGTTAGATGGAAACAGTGTGCGTCGCATACAATGTCTAGAACCAGATGGAAAAAAGTATGCTGTTCCTATTGCGTTGCATCAACCTATAAAAGGAACACTTTTATCCTTTTCAAAGGAGCGGGTTCTGACTGTGGGTATTGCTGGTGCATTGGGTTACTACAGCACTAGAAATGTCAATGCTGACTTAACCATAGAGAATGCGGGTCTTACATCAACAGGCGATGCTTTTGTGTCTCTTAATGTCGATAACAAATGGGCAGATATTTGCATTAGTAATGGTAGATATCGAAGGCTTTCTATTAAATACAAAAAGCCAGATTTACCATTTTCTATTCCATTCATACATAACTCATTTCCCTTTCCGCTGAGACTAAATGTAGTTGCAGTTGAGGGCGATCGCACGTTGGTTTACGGTTTCGATCGCGCTGTGTGGTACAAGGGATCTCGCGTTGAGAAAACTTTTGTAGTGGACGATAATGTCTATCGCAAAGATATATTTCCTTATCACTGGAGGACTGCTACTAATTTTGTAACTGCGAATAGTTCAGATGGAACAATAATTATTTCAACAAGCGGGCCAACTGGAATGGCAATTATTGGGATGCGTTGGAATCCTGAATCTAAGTAGTTGGACGTGTCGGTGAATGTTGAAAAGTGACTGATTTATAATCCGATCGCCCTCGCGCCCTCGCCCCCGCACAGTCAAACACCAGTTTTGTGCGAGCTCTGTGATTGTCGTTTGCGTGCACGAGGGATCTCGCACGTTAAGAGTTGGTAGACTGACAATTACCTATTCCTCACCCATTCCCGGAATTCTCGCACTGCTGCGGTTGCGCCTGTCGTTGGAGTGCGATCGATCGGTCTGTTGCGATTTTCATGTTCCGGTAGCGGCACCATAATTTCTAATTGACCTTGATGATAAGCAATTCTGGCGGAACGTTGATTTCCCAGTTCCGCGAGCAAATCTTCATATAATTTCCAACTGATGTTTGGTAGTAAAACTCTTTATTCAGAGGACGTTGATATTGTTAACATTTGAGTTGGGTTTGTATTAATGACTATTTGTTTGTGTAAAATAGCAGGGAGTGCAAAACATTGACTTTATGACTAAGTTTCCCCACGATCAGTTTGCTAAAGAATACCTTCAAGAGTTATTGTCGCCTCTGGGAGAAGTAGAAACCAGCAAAGATGTCACCGCTGAAGTCAGAGAAATTGATGTCTGGTTTCAACCCACTTCTTTTGAGGGCGAATATGTTCAGAGTTTGGGTTTATTGGGTAAGATGGCTGCTACTGTAGCTGTGATTGAGCCGTTTCGCAATCCGGTTAATACTGAGGGAATCTTCAGTTGTGTGGTAAAACTATTAAATAGTAGGGCGAAACTGGGGCGGCAGACTAATCGAGAAGACCAGCGTTTAGAAGAAAGACAATTGCCGAGGTTGTGGATTTTAACTCCCACTGCTTCGGAACTTTTACTGGACAGTTTTGGTTTTCGGGTTCCCGAAGAGTCGGAGGGCTGGGCGAAAGGAGTTTATTTTTTAACTCAGGTTTGGAGAGTCGGACTAATCGCGATTCACCAGCTACCGAGAAGCCCCGAGACTATGTGGTTGCGGATGTTGGGCCGCGGGCGGGTACAGGAACAGGCGATCGCAGAACTCAGTGCATTGCCTGTGGATAATCCACTCCGAACTAACGCGCTAGAATTATTGTACATCTTGCAGGCAAATTTGCAAGCGAATACACCACCTATTCCCGCAGGGGATGATGAAGATCAGGAGTTAGTTATGGCGATTGCACCTCTTTTTCAACAACATTTAGAAGCTGCACAACAACAAGGCCTCCAACAAGGCCTCCAACAAGGCCTCCAACAAGGCCGGGAAGAAGGACAGCGGATGATTTTGGAGAGTTTTTTGCAAGTTAGATATGGGGAGTTAGACCCACGAACTGTCGCATTAATTCTACCGATTTCGGCTTTGCCTGTTGCCGAGTTCACCTTGCTGTTAGTGCAATTATCTACTCTGCCTGCGGGAGAAAATGAACACCAAAATGTGCAAATTTTGTTGGCACAAACAGTTATGGAAAAAACCTTCATTCAATCGGGACAATTAGAAGAAATCCCGGTAAATCTCATCCCCGATCTGCTGGCTTTATCCCCAGACAATTTATCATCGCTGTTGGCAGACTTGCCTCAATTATCGATTGAAGAACTGATGGCTAGATTGGCACAATCATTGACTTAGAAAAAAATAAACTGACGGGTAATAGCCTGTCAATATTGGGGCGGTTTCTCACAGACACCGCCTCTATATTTTGCAGGTGTCAATAGCTACGGTCATGCGCTACTGTAGTTAATAATAGACTGTGGTCATTAGTCCTTGTTGTATGAAGCTGCGATCGTTCTTTTCTTTCCTCATTGCTGGCGTTTTGGTACTCTTAGCCTTGAGTGCAGGCGGTTTTTACTGGCTGTCAACCAAAACTCCCCTAAATTTGCTCGCTGGTGGGCCGACAACTACTCCGGCTGCGGCTGTGTTTGTCTCGAAACAATCACCTGTGTTAGTTTCAATGCTGGTAAATCCCGATCGCCTCGAAGCATTGCGACAAATCTTTGCCTCTCCTGAAGAAAGAAGCCGATCGCACGCTGAATTCGAGCAAATAAAAAAAAGCTTCCTCGTTAATACTGGCCTGGATTACAGTCGCGATATCCAACCTTGGATAGGTGACGAAATTACTTTCGCCACCACCACGCCAGATTTCGACGATCGCGAACTCAACAACGGCAAACAAACCGGGTTTTTGCTAGCCGTTTCCTCCCAAAATGCCGATCGCAGTCAAGAATTTCTCACTTCCTACTGGCAAAAAGAATCTCGTAAGGAGAAAACTGTGCAGTCGGAAGTATACAAAGGTGTCAAAATTTATTATAAAGAGTCACCAATAACTAACCCTAAAAAAGATTCGATTTGGTCTTTCAACTCGCTTTCTCTACCAAATTCAACTTTGCCTCCCAGCTTTGCAACAGCAGCAATCGGCGGTAGTTCTGATTCAGGAAGTAACAGTAGTTTTGTTTTATTTTCCAACAGTCCGAATGTGCTGCGAGATGCAATTGATAACGTAGAATCAGCAAACCGGAATCTCAACAACAGTCCTAACTATCAAAAAGCTTTGCAGCAGCTAACTCAAGGCAGAATAGCTTTAGGATTTGTCAATCTCCCGCAGTCGGAAACCAAGCAAAATTCCCAAGTTTCCCCCAATTCCCTCGCAGTTGCTATCGGAGTCAACCGACGGGGATTGCTGGCCCAAACTGCTTTGGTGACATCGGGAGACAAAACAGCAATTCCCACACTCTCCGCACCAGTGCAAGCCTTGCAGTACATACCCTCAGCCAGTCCTTTCACTGTCGCCAGCACCGATTTAAGGAATTTTTGGACTGATTTGTCATCGGCGGTGTCAACTAACGCCGAGGCTTCAAAATTAGTCGATCGCGCGATCGCAGATCTTCAGGAAAATTGGGGCGTCAATTTGCCCCAAGATATATTTAACTGGGTACAAGGAGAATACGCTTTAGCCGTGGTTCCGAGTTCGTCAAACACTCCCGACTGGATTTTTGCGGCCGAGAAATCTGCTGATGCTCAAAAGGCGATCGACAAACTCGATGAAATTGCCCGCAGCAAAGAATACAGTATCGGCAACTTTACTCTCAGAAACCAGAAAATTACCGCTTGGACGCAGTTGACAACGAGCCAGAGTTACGATGTAAAAAATAAGAGCAAAAGTGCGATCGAAACCGAGGCAAAAGGAGTTCGAGCCACTGTCGGCAAATACGAAATTTTCACGACTTCCGTAGAAGCAATGGACGCAGCACTCAAAGCAGCCGAAACAGGCTCTTTGGTGGCAAATCAAGATTTTCAAACCAGCATCGAACCGCTACCGCCAGCTAACGACGGCTATTTTTATTTAGACTGGCCCTCTAGCAGAGCAATTTGGGAAAAACAAATCCCGTTGTTGAGGTTAATTGAACTTTCTGCAAGACCACTTTTTGACCACTTGCGATCGCTCACTGTCACCAGTACGGGAGAAGTCGCAGGAATTCGCAAAGCTACAGTATTTATGCGGCTGAATTAGTCAGTTGTCAGTTGTCAGTTGTCAATAATTCGGACAGTTTGATGCCATCCGTAGGGGTGGTAAAAACCCGGTTTTTTACGTAAACGCACCTCGACCATCTATCAGCAGTGCAGTGGGAGCATCTCAGTTTTGATTTTATAGTGCTGTCCCCGCTCGCGATCTATCCAACACTCGCGAGCGGGGACGCTCGCACTGTAAAGAAATTGCTTTTTCCAAAAGTGAGAGGCTCCCAGTCCAGTCATGAGTCATAGCACGTTTAAAAATTATTGGCACAAACATTGTGTTTGGGCTTACTGTCTCATAACTAATGACTGATAACGTTCGCGAGCTCTTAAGCTCGCAAAACATGACTAATGACTAATAGCGTTCGCGAGTAACGTTCGCGAGCTCTTAAGCTCGCAAAACATGACTAATGACTAATGACTACTCAGGATTGACTACTATTGGGTTGACTGGTGTTTTAGGTTTCCCAAAATAGGCTTGAAACACCTCTTTGGCGATGGGGGCCGCGGCAACAGAACCAAAACCGCCATTTTCCACAACCACGGCGATCGCAATTTCCGGCTTGTCCGCAGGCCCATAGGCCACATACAGCGAGTGATCCTTCTGTCCGATCACCTCCGAAGTCCCAGTTTTGCCCGCTGTTAGTGGAATTGAACCGTCATTGAGCCCCTGTCCCGTACCGTCGGTAACTACTGCCACGAGTCCTTCTTTAATCACATTAACTGTCGAAGGTTTCATCCCCGTAGGTACTGGTTTTGTCTCAGGCTTGCCAGTCAGAGAACTCAAAAGATGCGGTTTGACCCGATTACCACCATTGGCGATCGAACCTACCATCACCGCCGCCTCCAAAGGAGTCACCAACACGAACCCCTGACCGATCGACATTGTTACCGTATCACCAGCATACCAAGGTTCTTTATAGATTTTTTCCTTCTGGGCCGGGGTCGGCATTTGACCGTGATCGCCACCGCCTAGGCCCAAAAGCTTCAAATCCGTATCCTTACCAATGCCCAAGCGGTGTCCCCACTTAGCAATTTCGTCCGGCCCGGCACTCATCCCGATTTGATAAAAAAACGTATTGCTGCTGAAAGCCAAGGCATCCCGAAAGCCGATGTTTCCGTAACCGCCGCTGTGTTCGTTAAAATCAATTCCCCCCACAGTAATGTAAGACGAAGTACCAATAATTGAGTCCGGCGAAAACTTGCCCGACTCCATCCCCGCGACGGAAGTCACAATTTTAAACGTGCTGCCGGGGGGATAGCCTTGCATGGTTCGATTCACAAATGGATTTTCTTCCTGTTGAAGAGTTGCCCAATCATCCTTAGTGATTTTTCGCGTAAACAAATTGGGGTCAAAAGTCGGGTGGCTGGCCAAAACTAATACCGCGCCGGTTTTCACATCAAGGGCCACTACTGCTCCCCGGCGGTTCCCCAGGGCTGTTTCGGCTGCTTTTTGCATGGACAAGTCTATGGTTAGCTGCACTGCCTCGCCCGGTTTGGGCGGTGTCTCCCCCATCAGTCGCAATTCTTGATTTTGGGCATTTACTTCGATCAGCCGATCGCCCCACACACCCGCAATTTCCTTGTTAGAACTTGCTTCTATGCCCATCTGACCGACAATCATCCCCATTGGATATTCCGGGTGAGCTTTCAAGTCTTCTGCGGTAGCTTCGCCAATATATCCCAAAACGTGAGCAGCTAAACTGCCTTCGGGATAGTAGCGGCTTGCTTCTGGCCGCACTTCCACTCCCCGCATTTGTCCCACCTGTTCTGCTAGCGGTACAAACAATGCTGGTGGCATAGCTTGCTTGATTCGCACCGGTCTGTAGGATAGAGGATCGACTTTTTTTAATTTCTCTAATATTTCTTTAGCCGGGATTTTTAGCAGCGGACTCAACTTTTGTGCTGTCACTTTCCACTCTTCGGGCGTTTGTTCTTTCGGCCACAAATAGACCGATCGAGCTAAATTGTTAGCCGCTAGCAGCTTGCCTTTGCGATCGACAATGTGTCCGCGATTCGCCGGCATGGGTACTAGGCGAACGCGATTGTTTTCGGCTCGTTCCCGGTTTTGCTTGCCTTGTACCAGTTGCAATTCCACCAGCCGGCTAGCGTGCAGGCCCAGCAAACCGGTTGCTACTAGCATTAACACGATCGCCCGGTGTATCGGACGCGACTGTTTCTTAGGAGTTTCCAGCAGAGTTTTGTCATTCGAGCGAAATTCAGAGAGCGCAGAAATTTCTCGTTGCATCATTCTATAGGTAGATGTTAAATCCTAGATTTTAGAGTCCTGATTGTCAATTTTGCAGTATACATCATCACACCCGGGGCCGTTCTATAGGTGCAAGCTGCATTAACGGGAATTGACCGTTGGGCGAAGCGGAAAGATTGTTGACACTCCCCGGCAGTCAAGGCACGGGGATTCTTAAGACATTTCGGTCTTAATATCCCTATGGCTAGGGTTCCCAAACTCACCACATTTGCTTTTTGAGCGTGGTGATACCTTTTGGGCGTCTAGGTACATAGTACCAGGTTTCGCAGAGTCCCCGCGTACCATTTTCAAAGCTCGATCTCTAATCGTTTTTGCAGCACCAATATCAGCGTGTTCATGATAGCCACATTCTACACAGATGAATTTTTCACCATCTCTGTTGGACTTATCTATATGACCACAATTTCGACATTCTTGGCTAGAGTGTTTAGGATTGACTTTAATGACGACCTTTCCTTGCTTTGCAGCTAGATACTCAATCTTCAAAATCAATTCACCCCAGCCTGCATCAGAAATAGAGCGATTTAAACCTTTTTTTCTGGACTGTCCATTTTTGAGAAATCTTCCAGTTTTCTCCTCAATTTTTACACGACAACGACGTAGCATTCCAGAAATATGTAAATCTTCTAAAGCAATTGCATCAATATTTCGCTCCACTATTTTGTGAGCGACTTTCCATTGATACGCTTGACGCCGATTGCTGATTTTTTGATGTAATAGTCCTACTTTTTTGGCTGTTTTTTTCCGATTTTTACTGCCTTTGACTTGGCGACTAACTCGTCTCTGTCTAATTTTTAAGGTGCGTTTAACTTTTTTATTAGTTGAAAATTTGGGATTTTCAATTTGATATCCATCGGAAAGATGCACCAGCTTGGTAATCCCTAAGTCGCATCCAATTACTTTAACCACATCCTGGAGAGATTTAGCCTTGTAATCGGGAACAGACTTGTCTTCGATCCTCAGAGACACGTACCAACCATATATAGCCTTTCTCAAAAAGGTGAGGTATGACTGACAGGTTATATAACCACTGAAACCAAGAGGGCTCTCTTCCCAACAACGTCCGCGAATCTTTCGCTAGATCCGCTATAGTGAAACCATCAGGGATTGAGCGTGAGTTATAAAACCGCATCCAACCTACTTTGGGCAAGTAGATTTTGTTACCTTGTATCTTTATTCCCATTACAAAAGTAAAAGAGGTAAAGTTACTACGGTTTTTGAATTGAGGAAATCCTCTGCCTTCAAAAAAGTTTCTGTAGGCAGTATCTAAACGTTTAACGTTCTGTTGCAAAACTGTTGAGTCACTGCCACTATACCAAGGTCTAGCTATTTTGAGCTTCGGTAAGGATGTGATTTGAATGTCACCAGCAGTGCGACGAGGATTTTTGAGTTTACCTTCAAAATCTACCTTGCCATCTTTCCAGGGATTCCCAGTTGCACCATTTTTACTGACGAAGCAGGTTAATGGACAAGCTTCAACCTGATTTCTGAGATCGGAGTAGTCTCCTTGAACAAACTGTTGGTTATATTGAATGATTCTGTCGTTCAGGCACCAGTTATAGTGACTTCTCAACATATCCACCCAGTTTGAGATTTTTAAATCTTGGGTTTGATTTGGACGAAGTTTGTAAACATAGTTGGTCAACAAGATTGAGTCACCTCCTGTTTGTTGTGTACCTGATTTAAGCTTAAACTAAAATCTATTGGATTGAAGGGTTTGTCATACTTCTTTGTATTGAAAAGGTTTAAAAGTTGAAGCCTTGCTCTATATTTGAATTAAAGCCGTCCTATAATGACGGGGTTTTCAACCCAATTTTCTGATAATTGGCTTTTGAATAACTAATAACTCGTCACCGATCGCTGCAAACTAATCGCCCAAGCACCAAGAAATAGCCAGCAAAATCAAAGTCAGGCTGAGCCAAACCGGGAAATGGAGCCAGCCAGATAGAGTCATAGGTAACAATAGCAAAACCTCGGCGAATAGGGAAGCAATTCCCAATACAGAGGCAAGCAGTATCAAATTTATCATCTTGACACCGTACAATTGCGGGTATGAGCGTGGCGCGTGTGGCAGAACTGGGAGTGGCACGAGGAAGGGCGATCGCACAGGTGTTGTTCTGATAAAAATAAGGAAGAGAAACCAAGAGGTTTTGAACTAATTAAAAAAAAATGTTCTTCCTCTCCTAGTTCGGATTCTTGGGGCTGCGATGGGTAAATTCTGAGTTGTGATTTTAAGTTGTGACAGAGGAGTAGTGCCATGTTGTTTAATCCGCGAGTTCATTTCAAAAACGCTGCGATCTTGGCTGCGACTTGTGCGATCGCCACCCACCCAGTTTTAGCAGAAACAGCCAATTTCGGCACATTAATTTTATCGCGAGGTTTTGGGGCCCCAACAGCAGCTTTGAGAGGTTCCACAGGCGGATCGTACTCTCTATCTGCCATTGCCAACGCCGATCGCCACAAAAACAAATGTTTGGGTTTTGCCACCCCCACTCCCGACCACATCATAGTCTTGCAGCAAAACTTGGACAAACTTACCATCCAAGTCAACAGCGGAGGCAAGGACACCACCTTACTCGTACAAGGCCCCGGTAACACCGTGCGCTGCGGAGACGATACAGGTCAGAATAAAGATGCTGGCATTGTAGATTCAGACTGGCAAGCAGGCTCATACAAAATTTGGGTCGGCACACTCGAACCCGGAGTCAAGTCTAACTATACGATCTCAGTACAGGAATAGGGTGCAGTGGCGCTGTGAGGTGGGGACAATCGAATATCTTCAAATTTTATCGCAATCTCCCCCAATCTGCTCCAGGGACACTCCCCCAATCTCCGACTCCCCAAATCTCGCGCTCCGCCACTAACTTCCCCCATCAAGTAAAATGTAAGATCGAAAGTGCCGTGTTTAACCAAAATTGGTAAATCCGAAAGTGCTAAAGACTCTTAGAGCTGACTTCAGTATAATTTTCGATCGCGACCCAGCCGCTCGCAACTGGCTGGAAGTTTTGTTTTGTTACCCAGGTCTTCAGGCCCTAGTGCTGCACCGCCTCGCACACTGGCTTTACGTACTGGGTCTTCCCTTCATTCCCCGCTTAATTTCCCACATTGCTCGCTTTTTGACCGGCATTGAAATTCACCCAGGGGCAACGATCGGCAAAAGCGTCTTCATCGACCACGGTATGGGGGTTGTGATTGGCGAAACAGCGATCGTCGGCGATTTTGCCCTAATTTACCAAGGTGTCACCCTCGGCGGCACAGGCAAGGAAAGTGGCAAACGTCACCCTACCGTCGGTGAAAATGTAGTTGTCGGTGCCGGCGCCAAGGTACTCGGCAACCTGCTAATTGGCAACAACGTTCGCATCGGCGCCGGTTCCGTCGTCCTGCGAGACGTACCATCTGACTGTACCGTTGTAGGGATTCCCGGCCGCATTGTTTATCGATCGGGAGTGCGCGTCAATCCCCTAGAACACGGCAGTTTGCCGGATTCCGAAGCTGCGGTAATTCGCTCTTTAGTCGATCGTATCGAATCCCTCGAACAGCAACTAAAAAGTTTGATTCCCCAACCATCTGCCTCATTAACTTCTGTTTCCGATTTCCATTCAGCATTCTCAACTTTAAATCAAACCAGTCATGTAGCTGTAGCTGAAAAAAACCAATTAGCTGTTGCCACCGCTTGTCAGTTAAAAGATAAAGCAATTCAAGAATTTTTCGACGGCACCGGCATCTAAAATTTGAATTGGGAATTGGGAATTGGGAATTGGGCATTGGGAATTGGGAATTGGGAATTGGGCATTGGGAATTGGGAATTGGGAATTGGGAATTGGGCATTGGGCATTGGGCATTGGGCATTGGGAATTGGGCATTGGGCAAACAGGGCATTGGGAAGAAGGCCAAACAGGGAAGAATGCCCGCGCAGGGCATTGGAACCAATAACCAATAACCAATAACCAATAACCAATAACCAATAACCAATAACCAATAACCAATAACCAATAACCAATAACCAATAACCAATAACCAATA